>JABMPH010000152.1 GCA_013203805.1 Bacteroidota bacterium
ATAAATAATACAAATACATTTTACATGGTTTTTAAAACTATTGTTAATGAACCTGTTCCAAGGAAACTTCTTGTATTTAGATTTGCTGAAAAAAATCCAGGGCAAATGAACAAACAGCTTTAACACAGTTTTTTTTAACTGTCTCATTTGCTTTATGATAATTAATAATAGGGAACTGAATTGTGGCCCCATTGAATTTATAATTTGATTCTTTGGCAAGCTTTCCCACCTCAGTAACATTAATTATTAATTTTGGATTCTTAGGTTTTACATAATAACGAAACTTATTTTTATCAGCAAAATTTATAAGTTTATTAACCAGACTAACATCATAGTCTGCCAAGTCGTCTGAACGTCTCAAAACTATATCAGTTGTGTTAAAATCAGCGATTCCATCAATATTAATGGTGTCAATAGTCACAACAGATTTTAATTGACGTTCTTCAAGGAAATCATATATAAATTTCCAGCTTTTTCCTATCTCTTCCTGTGTTGTTAATAGAATTGTATGCCTTATATTATTTTTTAACAACACATATGTTAAAGCGACGCTTAAAGCATTGTCTAATTGGCCTTTTAATTCATCTTTATCTTCAATTAAATTGTTTGAATAGGCAATCGGAAAAAAGGTAGGCATCTCTTTATTATGAAAGCCTTTAACATCAAAAACAAGTTCGCCATTTTCCGGGCTAATTGAACAACTCTCAACTTTTCCGTGTTTCAATGTTTTTCCTGTTACATTATCATAAGCAAAAACATTTTGGTTGATAAATCTATTGCCAGGCAAAAGGCTTGGATTATAATCAACTCCATAGAATTTATATCCATAGTAATTGGAATAGAGAATTTCGCCGTTTGTGCGCACCAACCCCAACCTGTCCATGTGAGCGGAAATAACCATATTACTTGGATTCTTTTTTGGAATAAAAGCCAAATAATCTTTGTGGGAAACAGTGTTATAATTTTTAAAACTACACTCATTTAGCAATAAATTATAAAAAGGTTTCTCAAAGAGAGTGACTGAAGGAGTTTCCAGGAAATCATAAAGCTTTTTTATTAACAGATTATGCATTAAACGCTTTGTTTCCTATTTTTATTGCAGGTATTGCGTAATATTTCCACTAAGATTGGATAAATGAGGCATATAGTCTTTTGCAAAAAGACTATATTAATATAATACTACCCTTAAAATACAACAAATCCTTTCCGTATCCTGCGGAAGCCGGAAACAGTCCTGTTGATTTTTAACTACTTTGATTATAATCTTGCATTAAATTTGAGTCAATAGTATTATCAAAAGATTAAACACTGCAAGCTCTATTATTCATTCCTGCAATTATCATAATAGTTTCGTTCTTTGCTTTACCTGTGATATGGGCTTTAGTTATTTCAAGTTTGCTAAATGGATTATCGGCATTAAGTTGTTTGTTAATTGTTATTATGAGATGTTTAAAAGTAATTTCAGCAATCATTAAAATCGTAAGATTTCGTTAGATTCTATTATCATTTATAAATAATACAAATACATTCTATTGATATTGATTGTACTAGATACAGCAACTTGCATTGGAGACATGGTTATTCCTAGCTTTAATTTACTTCCTTTAAAAGGAAAGCGAAAGGGAATGTATGCTATATCTGTAAGTGCAAATTGGGGAATAACGTTTATATTTGAAGATGGAAATGCTTATATTGTTAATTATGAGGATTATCACTAATGGGAATGCATAATCCGGTACATCCGGGAGAATTTATTCAAGAAATTTATATCAAGCCTTTTAATATCAGTTTTCGAAAAGTGGCGGAGAAGTTAAGGGTAGCACCTTCTACATTCAATCGGCTCATTAATGGCGAAACCAATGTCTCGCCTGAGATGGCATTGTGTTTATCTAAAACCACGGGTCGTTCGCCTGAGAGTTGGCTTGCCATGCAGGACAATATAATTTAAGAGTGTATTACTGGAAAGTGGTGATACATTTAACTGTTTAGTGTATGTGGATTTGAATCCTGTCAGGGCGGGTATAGTGGGAAAGCCGGAAGATTATAGATGGAGTTCTATTGGTTATACACTACGAGTATAATTCTCACTAAAGCAGACAAGCTGCTAAGTTTTCATTTATCATGTGCAGACCGGAAACAAAGGCGAATTTTTATCCACGGATTTGGGATTAATGGTATATAACGATCTAGACGAAAAAGAGAGATTTGCGGATTACATGGAATATCTTGATGAAAAAGGTGGGTTGGAAACAGGAAAAGAACCACTTTGGGTCAAACCTGATCTATTGATAAAACTATGGTATTATCAATAGGTTAGGTTTGACCCTAATAATGACCCTACCGCTCGAAATGAGACATTTGTAGATATTCTACAAATGTAAAATATTTTTGCATAAATTTAAATTAAATTTTGCCAATTTTATTGAACCTAACCGGATGCGAAGCCCTTATATACGTCTCACTTCAAATGTATTTTTTGTTTACTAAATATGTCCATAATGTCTTTCTGG
>JABMPH010000153.1 GCA_013203805.1 Bacteroidota bacterium
ACGTTCTTCCTGCCATTCTTCGTAAAATGCATCTGGCCAAATGTCTTGAGAATAACGATCTTGATTCCATCCGTCAGGACCTGAATAAACGCCCAATTGAAAAAATCAACGGTAACGCTTCAGATGAAGAAATAATTAATATCCTCTCAAAGTATGGAATAGAAATCAACGACCGAGAAGCAGTAAGTCACGCTGAAGAAAATTATACAGAGAAAAATTCGGTGTCCTCGGTGGCTAATCTCTCCCTCTGGGGTACCGGTAAACCAAAACGAGAGTTCCTCTACGTTGACGACATGGCTGATGCCTGCGTTTACCTTATGGAAAATCTCAATGCAAATGACCTATATTCGATGGAAACAACTCATATAAATATTGGTATTGGAAAAGACATATCAATATCAGAGTTAACTGCAATGATCTCGAATATTATAGGGTATAAGGGACAAATTGAATTTAATATTTCTATGCCAGATGGAACTCCCAGAAAACTTTTAGATATAGACCGTCTGCACGCTATTGGTTGGAAAGAGCAAGTAAATATTGAAAAAGGTATTATAGAAACCTATAATTGGTATAGAATGAATATATAGTGGAATTATTCGGCGAAGCAGCTCCTTTAGCACAGTTAGAATAGACCATGAAACATAAAAAGATCAGCTTTCCTTGACCAGGGGATGCAATAGATGCATGCAATTTGAATCATATTCTAAGAAGCATCAAACCAGACGAAATATAATATCTTGGAGCCTGCAAGTATCATTAGAATTACCTGAGAATACAGCCTACGTAGATACATTAGGGCTGATTAATAAGCGCCTAGTACTGTTAACACCTCTGTTTGATTTATAACTATTTATAGCATTGCATCTTTGTTCGTCATTATTGACGGCAAGAAAAGTGTTAAGCCTACAGCAGCTACGCTTCTTTTTCAAATAGCCTTAGAGTTTCAATTAAGAATTATTAAACCCAAGGATTTTAAATTAATAATATGACTTTAAATAAAGGAGAAAGGGAAAGTAAATGAAAAAAACAAAGTGGAATGACAATTCCTTAAAGGCTTATATCGGCGGTACGTTTGATATTCTCCATGCTGGGCATATCAATCTTATCAAAAAAGTAAAGGAAATGAACATTCGGCCAATTATCGTTGTAAATGGTGATAAGTTTGTTAGTGAAAACAATAAAAAATGTGCTTATAGCGCTAAAGAAAGGGCAACTGCTCTTGTTGAGTTCTTTCCTAATGATACAATTGAGATTATTGAACACATGAAAGACCAGCGAGCAAATATTGCTAATAAAAAACCTAATTTTATTGTTGTGGGGACAGATTGGATGCGACCAGAAATATTGCCACAGTTAGGAATAGATAATGATTTCTTAAGAACATATAATATTGCAATGTTGTTTATACCACGTTTTAATAGTATTAGTAGTACTTCAATAAAAAATACCCTAAAAAATAATATATAAATACTGCTGTAAAAGCACATTTGGAGCCTGTCAAAATCTAATATGAACTTATTTATAACCCATTTAAACCCTTGGATTATCAATCCTAGATTATTATTTGTTTAGGACAGAATTGAGAAAAATGAGATAGTAATATGACAATAAATAATAAAATAATGATAGATATTGATGGCGTTATTCGAGATTGGACTGGTAATGTTTTTACCGTTTTAAAAAAACATTATCCCAACGAAACCCAACCTGTAGCGCCTATTATTACTAATTGGAATATTGAAAAATTTTACCCCGATATTTATGATTTTCATCATTTAGTTTTTGATATTCATGCTGAAGAAATTTGCTCTTCAGCCGACGTTCTTCCCTTTGTACATAGGGCCTTAAATATGTTGCGGGCAAATAAAATTGAAATAATAATAAATTCTCACCAAACACCAAATATGTTAGAAGGGACGTCAAAGTTTTTAATAAATAATAATATTGAATATGATTATTTCGTTATAAGTAACAATAAATCAAAACGAATTGATAATTTAACTC
>JABMPH010000154.1 GCA_013203805.1 Bacteroidota bacterium
AGATAACCCCATGGCATCTAATTGGAATATTGCTCAATACCATTGGAGTAAAAAAGGAAAACTAATTATTGAAAAACGATATGATTTAAATGGCGAATCTGTAACACTTTCACCTTATTTCAATTTCGGTGTTTCAGGAATTCTATTAAATAAACAAGGACAGCCAAAGGCTCATTATAATTTAGATGAAAAATTAAGACCAATTAATAATGATGTGGGTATTGCCTCATATCAAGATGTTTATGATAAAAATGGAAATCATTCAATTTACACCTACCATGATGCAAATGATGAATTAACAATGAATCAATGGGGATTTGCTATTGGAGAAAAAGTTTATGACGACATAGGTAATTTAAGAGCTATGAAACGTTTTAACACGAAAAAAGAAGAAGTAAGAAGCAATACTGTTTACACCAATACTACCTTAAGTTTAGCTGCAAAAGCCACTAAAAGCGATTCTATTCAAATTAGAGAAAAATCATTAGGCTATCTTTTAGCGCTTCAAAACCTGAAACCAAATCTCATGAATGAAGCAATGAACGACAGCTTAAATAAAGTTACTATTGGTTATGATAGAAATACAAGAAAAGAATTTGCAAGAGCCACTACTAAAAAGCAAATGATAGATAATGCCACTCATTGGAATAAAGCAAATAACAAATTTTCTCCAAATCCTAATAATCAAGTCATCATTCTTGATATTTATAATCGCATAGCCAGTGTAAATTAATATCAGACAATTGGGTGGAATATCTACATTTAATAAAGCTAGATAAGAATTGGTCCATAATTAATCTTTTATGGCAACATAAGGATATCAATCAATATCAAAAAAAATAAAGATTACACTATAACACTGTATAACAAATAAGAATTAAATATGAACATTGCAAGTGTTCTCCTATTGATTTTTCTGAATATTTCTAATGCTTTTTCCCAAACGAAAAGTATTAATGTAGAAAACACAATTGAATACTTTAATCTGAGAAATGAAGCAGTAAGTTTAGTCCAAAATGAAAAATGGAAAGAATCTATCACAATTTTAGAAAACCTAACGAAACTCAATCAAAACGATGCTGATTTATTTTATTTATTAGGACTTTCCTATTATCAAGTTGAAAAGTATCAAAAGGCTATTACAGCACTAAAGAAAACCTTAGATCTTGGTGGAACTATATTAAGAGGAATTTCCACAGGTTCTGCACCTTCGAATGATATTATGATAAAGATTGCTAAAGCGTATGCTAAAGATGGCGATAAGAATAATGCGATATTATGGTTACGGAAAGGGTTTGCATTACGTTATGACGAAAAACCATTTTTAATAGGCAATTCTGCTTTTAAAAGCTTAAATGAAGATGAAGACTTTAAAAAACTATTTGGGTAATCCGGGTTAAAGTTAAAATGTGTGCAGGAACTCGGCTACCAACACCCCGAGATAATTCCCTACAGCATAGCCAATTATACCAATTGTTAATCCCGAAACAATAATCTCTTTGTTTTTGATGGCTCCTGCAACTGCTGGAACAAATGGAGGACTACATATTAATGCTGTTGATGTAATGATAACTGTATCTGTATCTATTTTAAAAATAGCGGATACCAGAACTTGTAAGAAAAGTGATCCGAAAATAACAAGAAACACATAATAGAAAATTGTTGATGATGATGCTGCCATATTTGTTAGATCAACCATTGAGGCAACATCAATACTGAAAACTAGTATTAGATACATTCCCAGTTCGAAAGTGTTATTAAGCTTATTAACACTTGGCACTAGCGACAACAAAATACCAAAGGTGGTAATCAATAATATTACAACAATCATCTGACTGTTCTCGGGCACAAAAAATGTTGTAGATCCTGCAATTCCAAATATGGCTATTGATAATAACAAGGCTATTATCATGGGTCTGCGATTTTTCATATCAAATAAACCCCACATATGATTTTTCGACATATCCGATAATACATTTTGTTCATCACTTTTTCCTCCAGGTATAAACTTGGGAAGTAACATACTAAAAACTTTTTGTCCTATTGTTATTAGAAAAAAGAAATAACCTGCCGATATTATCATATCATATGCATGAGTAATCAAATATGTATCATTATCAACGTTAAGCATTATTTTAAGTGCGGCAAGATTGGGAGTTCCTCCGGTATAAACTCCAACTAACAATCCACCTACCTTCCAGAGATCAGGAATTTCATCTGTCACAAAAATCAAATAACCAACAATCACAGAAATTAGTACAGCAAACAAAGCTATTATCATTGAAATAGTTGTACTGCCAGCAAGCCTGGTCCAGGATTTAATATCCGACGAAAAAAGCATTAAAGGCAATGCAAGTGGTATTGTTATTGTTGTGATAATATCTTGTATTTCAACACTATTGTCAGGTAATAGCCCTGACACACCGGCTATTAGGCCAACACCATAGGCAACTAATACAGCTCCTAATCTTCTTAGAAATGATAATTTCTGACATGAATATAAAATTAATAGTGGTGTAAGCAGATAAAAAGCAACTAGTAATATGGTGGATATCATGTTGTATAATTTTATTGATAATTAATAGGCAATAAACTTTTGAGCAACTATACCTAGAAACAAGGTAAAAATTATGCCTACCAGAAATAAATATTTCATAATATTATTGTATCAAACTCAGCAAATATAAACAATCTGAAATAGGTATTATTTTTGTAGATTGCAAATAATCTAATGATATGGAATAAAATCAATGTATTATTTGTCTAAAAAGAAAACATTTGGATTTGGAATATCTGAAATCAACTGATGACCTTAAGCTAATCGAAAAATCATTGGCTGGCGATATGGTTGCTTTTAGTTATATAGTTAGGAGGTATGAGGCGATGATTGCTAAGATCACTATATCAATGATTGGAAACAAGGATGATGCTGACGACATTGGACAAGAAACTTTCATCAGGTTCTATAGATCGATGGATAAGTTTAAGGGTGAATCACAACTGGGTACGTATCTGGCTAGAACAGCAATCAACCTTACTTTAAACCACATCAAAAAAAGATCGAAAAGTTGGCTTACAACAACAAATAATTATGATGATTATGAGCTGCCATCAAAGGAGAATGAAGAATCGAACGATATAACAAATATTATTAATTACTCGCTAAAGGCTCTGGAATCAAAATATAGAAGCGTTGTTGTACTCAGGCATATTCAGGGTTTTTCGACAAAAGAAACTGCTGATATTCTTCGATTGCCACAAGGTACAGTACTATCGAGATTATCGAGAGGGCAGGAAAAATTAAAAGAAATAATAACTAAACTGGATGTATTATGAACAAGTTAAATAACAAGGAAAAAGTGATTGAAATATTATCAAGTCACAATCCTTCATTTAATGATGGTTTTACAGATCGAGTTATTGACAGGATAAATTCGGAAGGTAGCTACATTGAGAATTCTGATACTGATTTTTATAGCATATTTAGGTGGATTGCTATTTCGGGTGTGGCTGCAATAGTTCTCTTATTATTTACTATTTATTTTACAGATGGTACATTTTCATCAGATGCCATTTATGGCATCCTAAATTACTCACCCGATGAGCCACTATTAGCATCTCTAAATTATTAATAACTACAGCCATGAACAAACGATTAAAAATTTTCTTGCTATTTATAACTACCTTATTGATAGGTATAATAATCGGTTTTTTGATAAGTGGAAGAATGATTAGTCATCGTATTGAAAAGATGAACAACTACTATTCAGAAACAGGGTTTGGCCGTGAAATAATGAGAGTGATAAAGCCTACAGAAGAACAAAGGGAACAGATTATTCCTATTCTTAAAAAACACGCCGGATTAAACAGCGAACTGATGGGTGACTATCATGCCGAGCAAAGGGAGCTATTTCTTAAACTTAAAGAAGAATTACAAGAAATATTAAACGATGATCAAATAAACAGACTTACACATAATTGGGAAAATAGAAGACTAAGGTACAATAAAAATAAAATGCAACACGGGCAGCGAAATGGTAAAGGGAGAATGAGACAAGAATCGCCGTAAGTACTTCTGTTGTTACTAATCAGTGTGTTTAATATATGATTTGTCAACACTTTATGAAGTGTGTTTTTACTTTGTGTTCACTTTGTGTAATCCTTGGTGATACTTTGTGGTTAAATTTTTACCACGAAGGCACACAAAGTGCTTGACAAAGGTACACAAAGTTACAGACAGTACTGTATATAAGGAATTTACCATAACTAGCAAATTGTATATAGCACAACTGATTAGTTACCTTATCTTTACTTAATAATTATGAGATTTTAAATCTTCTAAATTGAAGATTTTCAATACACAAGATCAAATATAATGAACTTCTCCGCAGCAAGCGGTCGGAGTATCGATTTAGGAGTATTTTTCATTTCGCCACAAATGGTGGGGAATAAGACCCAAAAGATCCTTCGCCTATGCTCAGGATCAGTTGGGCTAGTTAATTATGTTTCTCAAAATTAAAGACTCACTGAATTCAATCAAAAAATAAAATGCTATTTTTGTACAAACGAGGTATTTAAAATTGGTAACTATTAATTTTCTCAGCATCCATATACAACATGCTAAATTTCAATAACCTAAATATATTTCTGTTTATCCTTCCAATATATCAATTGCTATTTTATGTGGTGCAATTGATTACATTGAAAAGAAAAATTGATTCTTCACGTTTTCCCCTTGGTTTTTTAATGCTTTTAATGTTAGTCTATCTTATTGTAAATTCAATTAGTTATTTGGGATACCTATCTGTATATAATTATCTATATATTATACAAATACCGCTATTACTAGCCATAATACCTACCTATTATTTATATTTAGGCGACATAACAAATTCCCATGCAGGTTTCTTCTCCAGACTGCCTTTTGTGTATTTTCTCCCTTCGGTTTTTACATTGATAATTAATGCTATCACCATGGCATATCTTAACCCGGATGAAACCGATATGTTTCTCTGCCCGGAATGTGCAGCAGCTGCCAATGATTTTAAAGTGATAAATTTTACCACTGTAGTTTTTGTGATAAGCAATGTAGGCTTCATTGCAATTCAGGTAATAATTACCCTTTTCAATTATTTCAGGAATATGCAAAAGCTAATTGTTATAAAGAAAAATAATTCATCCTATTTACCATATTTTCAGTCGTCATGGTCGCATATTATTATGTTATCAATTATCAGTTTTGTGGTTATAAGTTCCATTATGAATATATTAACACCTACTTATAACAATATATTATCTGCCGTTTTTAATCTTGGGTTACTAGTTTCAAGTGGACTTGCCGGATATTTTAGTTTGAAGCAGGACAAGATGTTTATAGAGGTAGCTAGCATAGATACAGTAGGAATCAACACTAAGGTCGCCGTGGATAATTCCAATAGAGCTATTGATAAAAGTGGTGAATTAGTACGTAATGAAGATGCAAAGAAAATAATTGCAAGCTTGCAACACCACCTTGTTACTGATAAACCATACCTTGACAGGAAACTTGGTGTTAACGAACTCGCAAAAGCACTTGGCATAACCAAACAAAAGCTTACATATGTTGTAAACGTTGTTATGGAAACCAATTTTTATGGTATTATCAACCGATATAGAATATTGGAAGCAAAAGAAATGCTTAAAGATTCTCATACACAAAACTATAAAATTGATGTTATATCCCAGAAGGTAGGCTTTCAATCAAAATCATCCTTCAACGCATGTTTCAAGAAGTTTACTGGACATACGCCATCGGAATTTAGAAAAACAAATTCAAAGACAAAGCTTGATTAGCATTAACTAAACCCTATGCATTGAAAATACAAAGGTTTAAAAAGTGAATAAAATTCAACAAATAAGAATTCTAACGGTCGGAAGACCGAAGTCGGAAGCTAGTATAATTTCTTCTGACTTCAAGCTTCAAGCTCCGGACCAGATGTATAAATTAGGTTTATAGAAACTAAAGTATCTGCAATGAAATTGCATTGTACTAACCTATTATCTTGATAATAAATTTTCCTCTTGTAATTACTGCTATTTTCTTACAGCAACAACCCTCTTTCTAAATACCGGATACAGCATATTATCTTTAAGTATAAGTATTAACGCAATAATATTGAAACTGTCATCTATCATCATAAAGATATACTGCTGAACTTCAGAAGTGTAATAATTAGTTAACAGAATTAGAAATATTATCTGAATCAGGAAAAATATCCCAATATTAGTTCCAAGGGATTGTAGAGCTGACTTTCGTCTCAAAACAAAGAAAAGAAATATTTGCCATGGTATAATTGTGATTAAGGGTTGGGTCATGCTGCCAGGTTCATGTACAAAATTACCTTTGCGTCCATCAACTTCAATAAATACCCGAAACTGATAGAGTCCATTAGTTTTTTCATATTCAAAATGGTCATAATCATTTACAATGCTCAGTGTAAAATTTGTTGTACTAACCAATACTTTTGTGTACACAGTTTCAAGGCCAGCCTGCCATGTAAAAAAAAACAAGACTGAAATCAGCAGTAGTAGTAGTATCTTATTTCTGATTGAAGAAATTATTACCATTTGTTATTAATCAATAAGTCAAATTATTCTGCGACTGTGGAATCATTCTTACCCAAGTTATCTTTAAACCTCCATACCCATATTAAAAATATTATAAACCCAAATAAGTAATCCCAAAGATAGTTATGTATATAGTGAAAAAACTGTTCGTAGTGTAATCCAATTAAATCCATTATAATAAACCGCAGATTGTTTGCGACAAATAATATGGCAACAAATATTATCAAGGTGACTATCCTTTGCCTCCAATTACCTGGTGAGAGAAGACTCAAGTATATTAAAAAGATGTAAAAATTATATGCTGTACACTCCATCACTACCTTCATGGTATATCCAAAAACTGTGATTAAAGGATAGCTGTGGCTTTCAATTGGGATGAATAGAATATTTCCGAAAACCAATGATGAGTTGAGCGTGAAACTAACAAAGAAAAGTGCTACATCATTTTTGAGTGCAGGTAAATGTAATATAAAAATTGTAACAATCCATAGCAGTACAGCAATTAATAAGGGCTTGAAACCGACCATGAAACCACTATACGCTTCTTGTTTGCTAAGAGGAGTATCTACTCTAGGTTTTTTCTTTCCTTCTCCGTGCTTTTTTGACAATTTCATGCAATTAAATGTAATTGTTAAAATTAATAATGATGCCTAAATTTTGAGTTAATTGATGCCAGGTTAACCATGCATTTAAAAATATTGTAGCTTAATAGCAAATATAAAAAACTTCCTAATAGCATTTTAAATATAATAGTAGCTAGCCAAAGGATTTCATTTTATCTCCGTTTATATGATGCGATAACATAAAAAAAGGTTGTTAACCAAGATGATTAACAACCTTTTAATCAATATATTCATAGTTTTATTAATAAGCAAATAGTTTTTTAGTAACTACCTTACCTTTAATTTTTACATTCACGATATATACACCTGCATCATAGTTAGTCATATCTATACTAACTTCTTCTTTTTCGCCTACAATTTCACTATAAAGTACTTGTCCGTATAAATTACGTACTTCAATATTGCTAATGCCTATTGTTGATGTAACAGCAAAATGGCCATTTGTAGGGTTAGGGTACATCAGTACTGAAGAAATAATATCTTCATCCGAAGGAATACCACTAGTAGATTTACCAAAAGGAACAATATCAAAGACTGCATCACTGAAATTTTCCACAGCAGGATCTAAAGAGCTGAATACTTTAACTTTATAATCAGACGCAGCAACTTGACCCACTGGTATAGCCCAGCTATATGCTGTACCAACTACGTTATCTGCAATATCAGAATTATAAACCCCACTTTTCCATAATTCAATGTCAACAGTTCCTGAGCAATTATCATCCCATGCTATCCAATGTGAAGTTCCAGCCATCCAATATTCTCCTCCATCAGGTGAAATTACTTCTATAGTTGTACAGGTTGACGCAGTAATTGAAAAATATTCATCACTCAGGTCAACCAAATTTGAAGGATCATTAATACTAGCTATGCTTATTTTATAATAATCACTCACTGTAGTTCCCCCGTCAATATCCCAAACCCAAGTACTGCCTTCAGCGCCAGGTGTATTGTCTACTAATGAAGTAGTTTGTTGCCATACATCAGAAGAGTTGTATCTTTTCAAATCAATTGTTACATTCTCAGGAAAATTATCATCCCAGGAAATATAATGTCCAGTACCACGTGCCCATGAAATACCAGCTATACTGGGTTGTATAACATCAATATCGGTACCTGAAGAAGCTGTTAGTTCAAACAATTCGCTTTCCCTGTATACAACATTAGGATCTATAGTGCTTCTAACAATAATTTTACACATATTATCTCCTGTTGTTAAGCTTAATGGTATTAACCAGGCTAAAGTAGTACCTACTACATCATCATCTATTAGAACCTCACCAGCACCGTTATTATTATAATAAACATCAACCGGTTCACTAAGGTGATCGAGCCACGAAATTAAATGTGTTGTACCAACAGTCCAGCTTGTATTTGTTAGAGGTTGATATATCTCGGTTATTCCTCCCGTGAGAGTTTGTGTTATATCAAATAGATCACTTGTAGTTTCTATGGCTGGATCTAAGCTACTTTTTAATGTGATAGTATAATCACTGCCCGTAATTAATAATGGAATTGTCCATGCATATGTACTACCCACAACGTCAGTGGCTATTTCCTCGAGTCCAACACCCAAGTTACTTTTTTTATAATAAATATCTACAGGCCCTGCAACATTATCATTCCATGATATAATATGAGTAGTACTCTTAGCCCAACTTGTTGCATCAACAGGTTGATTTATCCCGGTGAAAGCACCTGAAGTTGCGGTAATAGAGAATGTGTTAATCCCTAATCCTTCCACAGTACTGTGGTCGACGCTGACCACTTTAACTTGATATCCTGCAGATGCAGTTAGAGTATCAGATATGTCCCATGTCCAGGCTGAACCACTAATACCAGCAGGATCAGATGTTACTGAAAGCTCCATCCATTTGGTAGTTACTGCCCCTGCAATTACAATATTTGGATTGAATAAGTAAACTGCAACATTTTCATTAATATTATCCGTCCATGTTATAAGATGGCTTGTGCCCCTTGCCCAGCTAATACCTGTTACAGAAGGTTGTATAACTGTTATTGAGTTAGCCGGTGCATATATTAAATCAAAATCTACACATATCATAGTAAGTTCCAGGGCTGGTTGTACTCTGTACTTTAATGTGATAGTCACTAGCTTCAAGCAGTGAATTTGATATAGTCCATGGCCATGTAGTACCTGTAACTCCTCCACTAGGTGTAAGTTCCTCATAAGCTGCTGGTCCGGCATTAGGATTCCAAAGCCAAACTTCAACAGGTTGTGTAAGATTGTCTGTCCATGATACAGTATAAGTTTCTCCAACAACCCATTCAATTCCAGAACTATTTGGCTGGATGAGTTCTACGGTAAATGGGTTTTGCCCTATTATAATAACAGATATGAACATCAATGTTACGAGGGAGGTTGCTTTTAGTAAATGGTATAGTGTTTTCATAGTTTAACAATTTAATAACATTACATTCTTCAATTTTGGGTCTTTATAATCATTATAAATAAGATTATTTTAAATTTAGTGGCATTTCAAATTGAAGCAAAATTACATAAACAAACTACGTATTAAATTAAATATCAGATCAATAACACGCATCATCTTAACGATACAGTATATATAACTAGCAAATATACATCAAATCGATAAGATTTACAAGCAAATATACATCATTTTATTTTGAAGTATTGGAAAAAATTAACCTAAATTTTATGGTTAGAAATAAAATTTGCAACACCCAAAATCTGATAAATGGCTCAATACTTAGATAATCTTATAAGGCAATTTGCTACTTTTTTAAGAATATACTTAGGCGATGTAATTGTGATTGCCAACTAATAAGATATTTTGTATACTAAACAAAAAAGGCCACTTTGAAATAAGTAGCCTTTTTTGAGTCTTTTTACTAAAGTACCTTAAACCAGTCTTCTCCTAAATCGGAATATCATAAATATTCCAATTAAGAAAACACCAAAGTATATTGCTACACCGTTGGAAAATGGTATTGGAAAAGCACAAGTTACTGAGTAACCAGCTCCTGCAGGTTTACTGGTCCAATTTGCATTGGAATAGGTAACATTATCAACCTGAATACACTCCAGACTTGAATTAGTCGTGGCGTCAAAGTTAGCACCGGTAATATTAGTATTAAATCCGTTTTGGATATCCAACGCTTGAAGTGCATTATCACTGCAGTCTATGGCTGTCAAACCTACATTAAGGTGTACATCCAGATATGTTATTTTATTCCCATGGCAATCTAATGTTATTAATGCAGTGTTATTAGAAACATTCAAAACTGTAAGTGTATTACCGTTACTGCTGCAATCTAAATTTGTTAATACTGTATTAGTGGATAGGGCGAGGCCAGTAAGGTCATTATTATTACAATATAACTCTTCTAATAATGTAAGAGTTGAAACATCCAAACTTGCGAGCAGGTTACCATTGCAATTTAAATATGTCATGTTCGCATTATTATCCACAACCAAAGTTACTAATGCTGTTGCTGTTGACACATCCAAGCTTGGTATATCGTTATCACTACAATCTACATCTGTTAAGGCTGTATTAAGTGTAAGCACTAATGCCGTTAGTGAATTATCACTACAATCAAGATCTTGTAACGCTGTATTAGTATTTAACACTAGTGCTGTTAGTGTAGTACTACTGCAATCTAAGTCTGTTAATAAGGTATTATTTGTTAAAGTTAATCCCGAGAGAGAATTTGCATTGCAATCAAGTACCAATAAAGCAGTATTTGTCGACAAATCTAAACTTGTGAGTGTAACACCATTACTGCTACAATCTAAATTTTCTAATAAGGTATTTGTAGTCAAGGTTAAACCTGTGAGTGCATTACTACTGCAATCCAAGTCAGTTAACAATGTACTTGTTGATACATCCAAAACTGAAAGTAAATTATCATTACAATCTAAATCAAATAACGCTGTATTACCTGTTAATGTTAATGTCGCAAGGTCATTACCACTACAATCTAAGGTGGTTAATGATGTATTTAATGAAGCATTCAAACTTGTTAATGTAGTAACAGATGACAGATCTAAAGTTACAAATGAATTTGAACTACAATCAACAGTTAATAAAGCTGAATTCGCAGAGGATAATGTTAAAGTTGTAAGCGAATTACTACTGCAATCTAAATTATCTAATGCTGTATTTGGAGTCAACACCAATGCTGAAAGTGAATTACTACTGCAATCTAAATCTTCTAAAGCTGTGTTTGTGGTCAACGTTAATCCTGTGAGTAGATTAT
>JABMPH010000155.1 GCA_013203805.1 Bacteroidota bacterium
GTATATGTTGCTGATATTAATAGGTCATTATCAAATGTACCATCTCCATCGGAAGTCCATTGAACTGTGCTTGAAAAAGTTGTATCTCCATATAGTATTATGGTAGCATTCTCACATATGGTTGAATCAACACCAGCTAAGGATATAGGTAGGGGTGTAAATGACACCATCATTGTATCTCTTGCAACGTCAGCACAAGGGGCAATTGGATTGGCGGTTAAAACAAGGTTAACCATGCCAGCCAGTAAATCATCCGACCCCGGAATATATTCGGCATTAGGTAAAGAGGCATCATCAAAGATACCATTACCCGTTGTTGTCCATAAAATACTAGTGCTTCTTGCAGATGAACCTGAAAGCACAATATTTTGATTTACACATATTACCTCATCAAATCCCGCATTAGCGGTTGGGAGTAAATCGAAAGAGAGTGTTAAAGTTTGTGAATCAGGAGTTGTACATGGGTTTATTGCGTAAGCAGTAAATGTTAATACAACAGAGCCATTGGTTAAATCAGTACTACCGGGTGTATAAGTTGCTGATTCTAATGAAGCATCATCGAAAGTACCATCACCGGCAGTAGACCATAAACTTGAGTTACTATTGGTACGAATACCACTTAGAACCATCAATTGATTTTCACAAACAGTGGTATCGTCGCCTGCATAGGCAATTGGTAGCGGATCAAATGTTAATAACATAGTATCCTCTACTATCCCTGCACATGGTGCAATGGGATTTGCCTCAAGAATTAAAATAACTGATTCTGCTAACAGGTCAGCAGTTCCAGGTGTATAGGTTGAGTTTAGTGATGTAACATCACTAAATACTCCATCTCCGGGAGTGGTCCATGTACTTGAATTACTAAAACTTCTACTACCTGCAAGTGTAACACTTTGATTTACACAAATAGTATCATCCAACCCGGCATTTACAGTTGGGAGTTCTTGTATGCCAATAAATAAGTATGATGTATCGCCATTGCCACAACTGGCATTTGTACCCCATACCATTATATCACCTGTAGTTGCCAATGGGCCAAAGTCGATGGTAATAAAATTATCTGAAGTATTTACCTGAGTAATTGAAACGTCGTTACCTGTAAAATCCCAATTATATATTTCAGTATTGGGATCAACTGCAACAGAGATTGGAATATTTACAGATCCCGCACAATAGTTAGCTGTTGATTGATCGAAAACCAATAAATCAGGTGATCTTTCTTCATCCATTACAACAGGTGCACTTGTTGTTGATACATTGTACCACCATGTATTTACTGTTTCCAGATTACCAGAAAAATTATGACATCCAACCCATGGAAACGATGTACTTAAGCATCCAGTAAAATTTGTTCCACCACCTATATTAGAATCATCCCAATAAACCAATAATGGTGGATCTGAAGGTTCGGGAGCAGGTGCCACTAATTCAATTACAAATCCTTGGGAATTTTGTTCAACATCATAGGCTGGTAGATTTGTAAGACCATTTATGTAACTTACAGTAAATGTAATATCAGTACCATTTGGTACCTGTACACCGTTATTATCAAGTCCATCCCATGTTAATAAATTTTGTCCAGCTTCAACATTTTCAGTTAATGTTCGAGTGGCATATGGTGGCATTACTAATTCAATATCCACATTGCCGGGTTTATCAACCTGAACATTAAAGTCAACCATACCGCTGCAATAAGCTACTCCTGTTACAGGTGCTGTTATAGTACCAAGACTACTTGCAGGTGGGAAAATTGCATCATCAGGTTCATTTAAAAAAATATCATATTCAGGAACATAAACACTATAGTTAACCGACATTCTGTCAACTTCAAAATTATTATTATCAACACATCCGTATGAATTACAAAATGTAACCCAAATACCTCCCTGCATGTCATTTAATTCCAAGGATGTGACGATGCTATCTGTTGAATAGATATAAAACTTTGCTGAACAATGACCTTGTTCCCACATTTGCCAGGCTTGAGAGTATAGTCTTCCAAGCTTTACTTCACTAGTAATTGTATTAGCAACAGTTATGTCTAATAAATCTATATCGAAACCACCACGATTTGGCAGACCTGTGGCAGTATATACTCTATCGAACTCAATATAATATTTCCCGGGACCAGGTGGAGTAAATTCGATTGCATCATAACCACCCACACCAGCTAACTGATTGGGGCCTATTCTTGCATTCGCTATAAAAGGTATATATCCATCATCCAATGCGGTAACTGGAAAATCATTCTGTCCAAAAACCGGTATAGGATTTCCTTCCTGAATTATTCGGTAAACTATTTTACTACTCCCGCTATTTGGATCACCGTTAAATCCTAAGTACACAATTTCATCATCAAGCACATTAAAATATAAACGCTCCTCCTCATTACAACCATATACTGCAAATTGGTATCGATCGCCCTGCCCCGTATTACACTGATTTAGAAAATTACTGCACAAATAAAAGTGCGTGTTATAATTTGCCACATATATTTCCTTCGACCCCTCACCCATCAGTAGATTAGGTAGTAGAATAAGTCCGATTATATATAAATTCAGGTTACGACCAATCTTGGCAAAGATTGAACTAATGGTGTTTAACCGTATGTTTTTTAGAGTAAAAAATTGATTCATATTTGATGTATTAATTTCTTAAAATCTTTAACAAAGTCAATTAATTATCTTTATTAATCAACTCATAAAATACTGTACTCAGTTCAAAAAATGCTTATTCCTCTATAAGACCACATTTTTTAGAAAAAGTTGCTTTTTGAATTATCTACATACTAGAAGATTTTGGTCTTGGTTTGAAAGTGTATTTTGCTAGTGTAATTTTTCATAGCTATTTCATTAATTACCCATACATTATACCACAAAAAAACCATTGAATAATTAATAACCAATGGTTAATTCTCTTTCAAGATGTAAATGTAAACTTATTTACGAATATAATAACATGCATATAACATCACAAGAGTAATTTATACAGAATCTTAATTATTGAAAAAAGCATGTGATTTGTAGCTGAATATTCAATAAAGCAAATCACAAATAATAGTACTTAAATATACCCTTAGTATTATAAACTAACTGTAAGTTTAATACCCACACCATGTGTTGATAGCCTGACCTCTTTAATAACTGAATCTTTATATTTTTTCTCTGATTGGCTCCAACAACCCACATGGGAACACCCATGCTTTTCATTGCTTGGGAATTTCATTAATTGGTTTATTAAAGATTAAATTTTGTTGGTCAAAAATACTAAACTTCCATATAAAAAATATGGTTATGTGGATTATCTGCGATAATCCCAAGGGGGGAGACCTGGCATGCATAGAAACCCGAATCCTCTGTCGAGGATTCTTGGGTTTTTGATTTTTATGTCGAATTTCAAACGAGTGTAGCTCGTCAGGATTTGTAATCCTGATGCATAGAGATTTAGAATTTGTAATTCATTGTATACAGAAGTCAATTAATAGAGATATGAAATTGGGATTATCTGCGATGATCCCAAGGGGGGGGACCTGGCATGCATATAAACCTGAATCCTCTGTCGATGATTCTTAGGTTTTTGTTTTTTATGTCGAATTTCAAACGAGTTTGAATTCTCCATAAAAAACAAAAACCCACAACTCACGTTGCGGGTTTCCTTTTGCGGAGAATAAGGGTCTACTCCTATTTACCCCAACCCATTTATTATCAGAAATATACAAGCCAGTAAAACTCTGGTGTGCCGATTAACTCACCTGACTTGAAATATTGTAATGTACAGCACAATAACTCTTTATCGAAATACAAAAATACGACACTTTTGCTCAAAAAGCAACTCTGACTTACTGTTTTTTTAAGCCTCTTATAAATTCATTTTTTAACAATAATTAAAGTTTTCGTCAACTTTTTACTACTAATTTTGTACAAACCCTTTACCTCATGAATACTGATATCATTAACATCGAAAAGTGCCTAACTAATGAGGAAGTCACAGCGACCTTCCAAAAATACAAGAAACAATACTCTGAAACCCAGCTTGATCTCAAACTTCCTCAATTTAGATTAAAGCAACTTGAAACACAATATGCTTATAAAAACATAAGTTTAGAGTATCAGCGACTTTTTGAAAATGAAACCAAACGTATAGTTCAAAGTATTGCCAATTACCAGAAAAACAATCCAGACGACTTTACTGTCTACATTCTGAATCACTACAAAGTAATAAAAGGTTTATTTGATTCCAATTACTTAACCAAACCACCTCCAATTAACATCCTTGAAGTTCAAGTTAATTCCAACCACTTTAAGCATATAATGCATAGGATAAAACATCAACTTCAAAACAGTTTTGTAGTGCCTACGCTAAACTTTATAGAGAATAACTATTTGCATCTCCTCCTCGAAGAAAATGTTTTCCCATCCCAAATAAAGACCATGTTTTCTGCCATTGGTGATGACAAATTATTGCTTAAAGACCTTCAAAGCAGTATCGATGAAAAATCACAATATGCAGTGTTCTCTCAACTCAACAATCACTTATATTATCTGGAGTATAATTCATTTACTAACCTAATTTCTTATAGGACATATCTCAATGAGAGTTACTTACAATTTGTTGATTACTTAAATAACACCAATCAAATTATTCAAAATCCAAAAAAAAGAATCTTGTTCTATAATAAGATTAAAACCAAAATAGAGTGTACTCTTGATCTCTTTGCGATGATCCCCACTGCCAGAACTATCAAGCATGTGCCCCTACCAAATTTTATCAGAAAGGACACACTTGCAGAATTAAAACAATATATCAACGATTCCTTTATCCCTGGTCAAGAAATAGTCTTCAGACCAAGTTTAGGTGATTTCCAAGACTTACAATACTGTATAGGAAAAAAAGCACTCCTTCACATAGAATCAAAAATAAAAACTCTTCAATTTGCTTTGAAAATTGATAGAAAGGGCTCTGTTAAACCCAAAGAGCAGGGCACTGAACTGAGTACTAATATCAAGATCAAAACTGGCCTTACTGTTAATCAAATAGTCTTCTTTGTACGTTGCATTTACGAAGAAAAAGGTATACTCAATGAACCCAATAAAATGGCATTGTTTCGCAAATTGACATCAATAGTAAGTTCAGTGCGGCAAGAAAAACCGTTACTTGCATCCTTCAAAAACAAATACTATACATTTGATGACAAAGTCGTCGACTTTTGGATTGAGAAATTTACCCATTTTTTACAGTTCGCCAAGAAACTAAGAGAAAAATCACTTACCTAGTTACCTGTATATAAATCTCTTAAAAAAGGGTTGCGCAAACTTTAGCAACCCTATAGTAAC
>JABMPH010000156.1 GCA_013203805.1 Bacteroidota bacterium
CCTGATCAGGGAAGATGAGCAAGCTTTATCAACACGGGCTTTGATAGAGATGAAGCAGATTAAGGATTTGAATATCTATGGCTTAACGGATTCTGATTCTCCGAAGTTTGCCCATAAGTTGGGCGTTATTGTATTCAATATAAAGAATAAGATGCCCAGTCGTGTTGCAAAACAACTTGCTTACCAGAGTGGAATAGGTGTAAGATATGGATGTCATTGCGCCCATCTTATCGTTAAACATATTTTACACATTAGTCCTTTTCTTGAGCAATTCCAGCGTGTTATTCAAATTCTGTTCCCAAGATTCAGGTTTATGGGTATTATACGGGTAAGTCTGGGGATCGAAAACACCGAAAAAGATGTTGACAAGTTGATTAGTGTACTGACCAAAATAACCAGTAAGAAAAGAGGTGCAGAGCACAAAGTTACAAACGGCGAAGTTAAATTAACTCAAACGGAAGTACAGCAACAAATAGAAGATTTTGTATTAGATGCAGCAAAGAGAGTATATTTATAACACATGGAAGAAGCGTATTAAAATTATGTAATGAACAAAAAAGAACCAATAACAATAGAAATATTTTACACTCTAACGTGCCCTAATTGTAAGATACTGAAACGTATGCTCGATGATGTACTCCCGCAATTTGGAAAGAAGTTTTTATTGAAAAAAACTCATGCAAACATGCCCATAGGAATGATTAGGACAATGAAATTGGGCATACATTCTGTACCGGCACTTTTAATAGATAATGAATTAGTTTTTAGAAGTGTACCCACAAAAGAAGAATTGATTAATAAATTAAGTAGTTACTAATTAAAGAATTCAGAAAATGGAAACAAAGAAAAAATTGAGATGTCCAATTGGTGTTCCCAGTGGAATTTTAGCCGCCTTAATTGGCTTAATCGGAGTTATTATAAACATAATACACTTCAATTGGTTTGAGCTCCTTACTTCGCTTGCATTATTGTTGCTGGCAATGCCGTTCGTTCGTATAATTATGATGGTGCATTCAGCAAATGACAGGCTAGACGAACTTGAAGCCAAACAATCCTGAAAATGATACATCTATGATTATTAAAAACGATAAGCTTGTTGTAGTTTGGACAAGTGGAGACAAGGAAGTCGCAATGAAGATGGTATTCATGTACACTTCAAATGCCAAGAAGAATAATTGGTGGGAGGATATAACTTTATTAGTCTGGGGACCATCCGCAAAACTTCTTTCGGAAGATAAAGAATTACAGGATTATGTAAAAACTATGCTCGACAATGGTATTGATGTACTGGCTTGCAAAGGTTGTGCAGATCAATACGGGATTTCCGAAAAACTTGAGCAAATAGGTGTTACTGTAAAATATACGGGAGTTGACCTTACTAATTTTATTAAAGAAAGACATGTAATTACCTTCTAATTAAGGCTTTGTTAAATAATAAAACATAAACTTTATACCAATAAAAAAAAAGGTATATATTAGAAATGCACTAAGAGGAACCTGGGTTGATATTGCTATTGGTTTTAGATGTGCAAAAAGTATGGAAAACTAAAAAGGTACTACAATGGATGATCATAGTGTTTTCATGGATAAGCAGATAATCCCTACAAATGAAGATCTGTTAACAAATCTCGGAGCAACCTATAAATTTTGGACGCAATTGAAAGAGTATATTTTTGAACAATATCCTGATGGTAAGGAAGACTGGAATTTTCCAGGAAAAAAATATGGCTGGAGTTTCAGGATAAAAGACAAGAAACGAGCAATAATGTATTTTCTTCCACGGGAAGGTTATTTTAAAGTAGCGTTTGTTTTTGGACAAAAAGCTCTTGATATTATTTTGGAAACTGATGTAGATCAGAATATAAAGGATAATCTTCTGGCTGCTAAAAAATATGCCGAAGGAAGAGGAATAAGTATAGAGGTTCGTGATCAATCTAACATAAGTGATATTAAAAAGCTGGTCAATATAAAATTGGCAAATTAACAAACAGACATTTACAAATATGCAATGTAAAAATTGTGAAAATATTCCTGATGAAAGTATATTATTTGGAGGTTGTTTAGTTAAATCATTAAATTCCAGTACCCTTGGTAATGCTAATGATGCCGTAATTGATCAGTGGCCGAAAACAATAAAAAAAGTATTTAGTAATTTCCCCAATGTAGCTGTTATTATTCCAGGTCATGGTAGTTATTAGAGATTATTAATTGCTTTTGATGTATAAGATTTAGTGCAGTTTGTTAATCCATCCAAATTACCAGCATAAACTAAACCTCCTCCACGTTCGCCACCTTCAGACCCCAGTTCTATAATCCAATCCGAAGCTCTTATTATTTCGAGATTATGCTCAACAACAATAACTGTATTTC
>JABMPH010000157.1 GCA_013203805.1 Bacteroidota bacterium
AACTCAAAATACAGCTCGTATAAGTAGAAATGCAAACTGACACCCCAAATATCGAACGTATATGAACTAAAATATATGGGGTTTTTATACTGGACTCATTAATCCTTTTGCCAATATTGTTGATTTTCTTAAGCTTGGGCACAACGTATTGCGCTATGCTGCGTTGCGCATTAAAATTACGTATATTTATGTTTGCAAATATATTAAATCAATATGCGTAATGTTCATATTTACAACAAATTGCGCTATGCAGTATGAGCGCTTGTTGGCAGCTGGGCGTTTTTTTCTGGACAGGGCTGGCAAGCTTATTGACAAGTTTAGGTTTTGGCGGTAGGCTTTTAGCGACTTGGCAATGTGCTTGACTGCGAAGCGTGGGCTTTTTTATTGTCCATAATGTCCACATAATATTCCAGTTTCAATTTAAACTATTTCAGTCTATTATTCAATTGATTCAGGTCTTATGCTAATATTAATTACCTTACTAATATAACCGTTCCCATCTTAATTTCTGAAGCTGTATTTAATGATGTAGAACTATTGTAAGATACTTTGTAAACATAAGCCCCGGATGGACATAGCTCGCCCTGATAAGTTCCATCCCAACCTTGTGTGATATCATTGGTGTGATACATAATAGCTCCCCAACGATTATATATTGCTAATGAAAACTGATTAATATCTATTGTACTTGTAACAACATTGAATTTATCATTTTGTCCATCACCATTGGGAGTAAAAGCATTTGGGAAATAGATTCTTATAAGTGTTGGTGGTGCTGAAAGAAATACATATAATGAATCATATCCTATACATCCCTGCATGGATTCTACAGATGCTGAATACCAGCCTTCATCTTCAATCCAAATATATTGTGTTGTATCCCCTGTGTTCCACCAATAATGCAGAAAACCGTATCCGGCATCAAGTTCGATAGGGTCTTCAATAAATATTGTATCCTGTATTGAAAATGCTGGCCATGGTGTTTCATAAACCGTTACTTTAACGGATGATTCCAGATAGCACCCAGCCGTATCAGTTACTTTAATCATGTATTCACCCGCCTGATTGGTCTGAATGTTAGCCAGCAATACTGACTGATTATTACTAATTGATCCGTCAGGGTATGTCCAGTTATATGTTACCTGACCGTTGTGCGACCATAATGAAGGTGTTATCATTACTGTTTCACCTTCACATGCTTCCTTTGTGTTATCAAGTGAGAAATACACTTCATCATAAATAATAACTTCACCAACATGATAGTTTACCGGGATCTGTGTTCCGTAGGAGTTATAAAAAGCGTTTGCTCCTATTTGACCGTCCCATTCAATAAGACTGCCACCAGTCGTGCTTGCTTCAAATACCAGATCCGTCAATTTACTATTTGCCGGAAGGGTAATAATCAAAGGATCATTCCACCTAAGCTCTATTTTTCCTTCTAAAGGAAATAACATAACCTTTAAGGAATCTTCTATAAGGGGGTTCGGATTTGTATATCCCTGACAAGTTAACTTTTCCGGATTAAACATCAATGTAGCTACGAAGTTGGCAACATCATTAAAGTTGCTTACATTTAATGGTACATGCGCAACTGCCCCCGGACAAACTCCATCTTCTCCGGCAACTGCCTCCAGGTTTACTATATAATCTAATGGAACTTCCACAATAAATGTAGTATCACACCCAAACTTATCACTAACCACACATGTATAAAATCCAGCGGAAAGGTCTGTAAACAAACCGTTATTTATCTGAATTGTAATACCTGCATCGTTTGAATAAAACACTGTATCAGTTACCGATGTTGTACTTATGTTTATCTGCCCGTTATTCATCCCTACTGACTCCGGTGTAATCTGTACATTAATAATTTCAGGACTTACAATATTTTCAATAATAATGGGATTATCTACAAAAGCATCTTCGCACATGGTAGAATCATGGACTCTGACAGCATATGAGCCTGATGATAATCCCGTAAAAATTCCAATATTTTGTATGTAGTTTGCTCCATTATCTATAGAGTAATACAACATATCACCAAGGCCTGATGTTGCATCTATTATTATTGTTCCGTCCTGCTGATCGCAATGCTCGTTGGAAAAACTAACGCTTGCAACAAGCACATCCCCGGCATCTATAATTGAGTATGGGCCCAGTTCAGTAGCACAATTATTTCCATCGATTACCTGTAATGTATAATTCCCAACAGGGAGTTGGTAGATATCAATGCTAGTTGAAATAGGATTGCCCAAATCATCAACCCATTGATACAAATAAGGAGGAGCACCAATAATTTCAAGTCCACGTATTGCACCCGTATTTCCACCACAAGTAGTTGGGCTAAGTATTAAATTTGATGTATCTGCAATTGCTGCTATATATTTTGAAATATGTATTGAATCGTATTCAAAACAACCTGCATCACTTGTAACTTTTACCCAATACCAACCTGTATCGGAAACCATGATTTGGCTGGTTCCAAATTGTCCCGTATTCCAAAAATATTGATATGGGCCACATTCTGCATCCAGTATAATATTCGTACTACTGCAAATTGTTGTATCAGGTCCAAGATGTGGTTCTGGTGAATATTCTACTTCAACTTCTCGTGATGTTTCTTCTATTCTTCCATTAGGGTAAGCTACAACTACTGATACTTCGTAAGTACCTCCATCAGTAAATATATGTGTAGGATGAGAGTCAGATGAGGTGTTGCCGGTTCCGGATGACGGGTCACCAAAGTTCCATTGAATGGATACTGGTTCCGGGAAAAACCATGGGTCGAACGTGAATGTATCGCTTTCGCAGATGCCATCAAAATCAAAGCGGTAGAGGAAATCGGTGGCGAAGTTTACAAAGGGTACGTGAATTTCACCATAACTTATAGCTAAAATATTTGCTTGATAATCACATTCTAAGCCTGGTTTGCCGGGTTTATTAATCACACTAATTATATTATCTTCTGGTCCATTATCTATTTCAGAAAAGCAATATATTTTTCCATTTGAAGCTAATTGCATGTTAAATCCTATGGGTCCTCCAACCTTTATTGCTGATTGAGTAAAAGAATCCTCATCCTCAACATACTGCATGTCGAATTGATAAATGTCTGATTCATTTTCTGCTGGTAAAAATCCAGCAACATAAAAGTATTTTGAATCAGGTGAGAATTCTCCATTAAGTGTTTTGATAGTTTCACTAAATAAATCTTTCAACTTGAATGAATACAAAAATTCAATAACACCAGAATCATTATTAAACTTGCAAATCTCAATATCTGCATAATACGAATTACCAAAAGTATAAATGAAGATTATGTATTTTTTATCATAAGATATTTTCATATAACCTGTATTTGCACTACCATTAGTAAAATATCTATTGGGTGCATCACTTAATATTGGATCGGGATCAACTTCTTGAGAGGTGACTTTCCAGGCAGCGTATTTATGCTCTCTGTATTTTCGCATTATTATCCAGAAACCGCTTTTATCTTTAAAAAAGGATGCATTTAATTGTTCTGATGCATCCCATGCATTTGGCAAGGTATCTGTGTCAAGAATACCTCCCAAACCATTGTTAAGTGACATATCAAGTGTATGGTAAAAATTCAATGGTTGGTTATCTGGTAATTGAAATGTATTTGTGGTAAAAATATAGAATAGACTATCAGAACCAGGCTTAGGTATACATAATACTGATTGTGTGCCTTGTACATAATCCTGACCTGCCCAACTATTTTGTATTGTTTCATGATTTTTATTATAAACATAAATACCATCGGAATAAAAAAGCAAGTTACCAACTGTATCACTCATAATAGAAGTCGATCCCCATGCAAGACTATCAATTGGACCTGGATAACCTATAACCGGTTCCCCAGAATTAAAGTCAATACCAATACTATCTGAAAAGAACCAGTTATTTGTTCGTTTGTTAGGTTGAGAAAGAACGTAAATATTAATAAAAAAAGATATTAACAGAAAAATGTACCTGACAGCAAAACTGTTGACTAATATTGATTTATTAAAACTCATGTAAATTAAAAACTAAGTTTATAAAAATACAACAATTTGTGTGATGGTTAAAGAAACCACCACACAAATTGCACAATCTAATTCATTGTAATGGTGATATACGGATCACAATCAATTAATCCTTGACCATCTGCTGTATCAAAACCAGTACCTGTACAACACAGGGGATCAATGGATGAATCATAATATGAAATTTTTACAATTAATTTGTAACCAGTATCAGTACGAATGAGATCATTTCCTTCAAGATGGTAAGGTGATGTCTCATTTGTAATATCTACATTTCCAGAGTAAACTAAAGCATTACCGATAACATAGCGAATTTCCCAATCTAGTATTTTGCTAGTAATAGTTCCACAACTGCAACTTCCATCCGCCCATTCTACATCAGCACACCATTGTGCTGTAACCTCAGTTGTTCCAGCAAAGAAAAATACAGCCACAAGGCTGATTGCAATTAATAATGTTTTTTTCATTTTAGTAATTTTTAAGTTTTTTTTTAAATGTTTGATTGCACGTACATTTTGTCACTTCAAGCTTGCAAAACTTTTTATTAATAATGCAATCGCAATTTGTTTTATCTTTGCCGGAGACCTCCTTTCTTTGTTTTCGTTGTGATTCGTGTCATCTTCGTTAATATTTTAAGGGGGTTTTGTTTTCAGGAAAAAGTAATTACTTGTACCCTCCTAATTATTAGTACCAAATTTACTATTTTCTTATACTATTTTTAT
>JABMPH010000158.1 GCA_013203805.1 Bacteroidota bacterium
ATACATCTCTTCTTTACTGTATTTCTGATTTTTTCGCATGCAGCAAATTTATGCAGCATTTCTAAATCATAAAAGACGGAGTTGGTAGGACGGATACGTCCGAAGAGGTTGTAAGCTCCACACCCCAGACTTCTACTTTTGAATTATAAGTATAGCCAACTACTGCTATTAAATATATATATGATAGGGCAAGTAATTAACAAAAGTTGTTATCCAAACTCATTTTGTAATTTCTAAAAATTGATTTTAATAAAGCTTTAAATACTTCGAAAAGTACATCCTGATCATAATTTAGATTTATATTATTTTTTCTGATTAATTTATTTGACCATTTAAGTAATTTTTCAAATTGCTCCTCATTTTCTATTTTTGCCCGATTTACAAGTTCTAAATGCATTTTAATCTCATCATCAGAAGGTTTAAAACCAAAATTATCTATTAATTGATTTGTTCTAATAATATCAGCCATCCTACCTTGCTCTAATGAATTCGCTTCAGATATTTGGCTGGAATGCTTACGATGAAATAATACGATTTCAGAAATATTTGTAATTGGAAATAATTTGGAGGATTCTACTAAAAGCTCGTAATCAGAAGCATACCGAAATGATATATTATATTTTAAACCAAATTTATCCAAAAAGGATTTTCTCAAGAAAATTGTTGGATGTTTAAAAATAATATTACAGAGCAACCATACTTTTATTTCATTATAATTTGAGGGAGGAGTATATACTTCAGAGCTTCCATAAACCTGAGTATATCCACCGCAAATTCCATATTCGATGTTAGTTTCCATAAACATATACTGCTTTTCGATCCTTTTAGGAAAAGCTATATCATCTGAATCCATCACACAAATGTATTTACCTCTAGCAACATTCATTCCCCAATTACGGGCTAGATTGTTTCCTTTATTTTCTTTGCATTTAAGCTTTATAATTCTTCTATCTTTAAATGAAGAAATTATCTCAAATGTATTATCAGTTGAACCATCATCAATTATTATTAGTTCAAAATCGTGAAACGTTTGATTTATTATGCTTTCAATAGCATCTGCTATGTATTTCTCTGCATTATATGCGGGCAACACTACAGAGACTTCTGGCAAACCATTTTTTGAGCTCATAGAGGAAAAATATATAAAATATGATCTAAAAAAATAAAAAAAAGATTATAGATAACCTATAAAGTTTTAATCTAAACCACTGCTTTACAAATAGCATTGTTTAAAATAGACAATAACGAACCAAAGAAAACTTATTCCCTTTTCTTACCAATATATATGCTGTTTAAATAATACATTTTAACTAATTTGTTTACCTAATAATAATTATTCTAATTAGTAAAATTCAAACTACTCGATTTACTATATCTCAACCGCTCTGTCAAATCGAAAAAGGAGACATCCTGCTTTGTATTGAAAACAGAAGAAGAATTTGTATCAATAATCAACTAAACGTTTACGTTTTTCTTTTATATCCAAACTCCTAGTTTTTAATCATATTATTCATGCTTAAGTGCTTCAACGGGGTTTCTTAATGCTTCATTCCAGCTTCGCCAGGTTACGGTGATAATTGCAATTCCAAGTGCTATCATTCCTGACAATGCGAATACCCACCAGTCAAGCTGTGTTTTGTATGCGAAGTTTTGGAGCCAATTATGCATAACATAGAAAGCTAGGGGTGCGGCTATAAAAAAAGAAATTGCAACCCACTTTAATATATCTTTATTGAGCATAATCAATATTTCTGATATTTTCGCCCCATTTACCTTACGAATTCCTATTTCTTTTCTTTTCTTTTGAATAATAACTGAGGATAAGGCGTACAACCCAAACATTGCAATAATTAAACACAAAATGGAAGAATACCCAAATAATGTTTCCATTTGTTCCTGTGATCTATATCTTTCTCGAAAGATATCATCAAGAAAAACATAATCCATAATATACTCCGGATCAAACCCTCTAATAACTGCTTCAACCTTTGGTATTACATTTTCTATTTCATTATTCGAAATATTAATAATAATATTCTTCAAACTTTTGTTATAATTAGTAAACATAAGGGGTTCAATTTCCTTTTCTAGTGACGAAAAATGAAAATCTTTTACAACTCCTACTACTTTCAATTTGTTTGATAATGATACTTCAAATCCTAAAGGATCCAATATTCCAAATTCTCTTAAGGCCGTTTCGTTTATTACTATAGCATCTTTATCAGTTATAATATTTTCGTTAAATGGTCTACCATAAAGAAACTCAAAATCAAGAGTTTCTAAAAAGCCAGGAAAAACTCTATATTCTCTAATCGGAAAATCTTTGAGCAAACCTTCTGATCCAATTTTAATATTCCTTCTGCTTGCCATTGTTCCAAATAGCTGATATGACGCTCCAACAGATTTAATTTCAGGAATTTTCAGCAAAGACTCTTTAATGGGTCTGTAAGACAGGCCAATTTTGGTGTCAAGGCCAGTAATTGCAATAACGGCTTTAGAGCTAAAACCTAAGTCCCTATTCTTCATAAATGTTATTTGCCTAACCATTACAAAAACACATGAAATCAGGAAAATCATTACAACGAATTGAATTGTTACCAATATCATAGTAAAACTTTTTTTTCGTTTAGATTCAAAAAAATCTTTCTTTAAAACGTTGTGACCTGTAACCTTGGAAATCTTTAGTGCTGGATAAATTCCTCCAGTAATCCCAACAATAATCGTAATTAAGAAGAGTTCGTAAAAAAGTGATCTAAAGTTATGATGTGTGGGAGTTAAGTCCCTGTTTAGAATATATTCAACGGAGGGAAGTAGAAGTTCAACAAGTACGCCTGCAATTAATATTGCTAGAAATGAAAGTGTAAGAGATTTAATAAGAAATAAAAAGACAATGTGTCTACGCGAAGCTCCAATTACTTTTAGTAAACTCATTTCTTTTTGTTTACCCTCGTATTGAGCTGTAAATAGGTTAATATAATTTATGATGGCAATTAATAACACAACAAGAGCTAGTGATAAATAAATTAATATTTTTTTTTGTGCAGCATCGTAGCCGTCTTTCGACTTAAATCCTGACCGTAGATGAATGTCCGTTAGTTTTTGAAGAAAGCAATCTGTTAAATCAATACCTCTTTTTTTCATTTGCACTGAAAATATCTGATTATAGCAATCCTTTACTTTAGTGATACTTCTATTATTATTGAGACCTTCCTTAAACAAGATATATGTATATAATTCAGCCCCACCATTAAATACATTAAATGGAGTTGACTGAATCGGAACAATTGCATCTATTTTTAAATGTGATGCTGAAGGGTAATCCTTGATCACTCCAGTTATTGTAAAAATATCTTTTGCATGGTTTGTAATTATTGCTTCGCCTATAACATCAATATTATTGAAAATTTTTTTTGCCAAGCTTTCAGTCAAAACTATGGTTTTTGGATTCAGTAAAACATTGCTAGGTGTTCCTCTCAAGAATTTAAGAGTAAATACTTTTAGAATATTAGGTGTAGAATAAATTAAATTTACATTTTTGATTTGAACACCATCCTTCACAAGCTTGGTATTTTGAAATGAGCTTATATCATAAAACTGTAATACTTCTTCAATCTCTGGAACATTTTGCTGCAATATACTATCTTTTAAACCAATACATTTTGTGGTTATATTATCCGAAATAACAGAATTTAAGCGATAAATACGTTTTGATTTTTCATGAAACTGATCGAAACTTAACTCATGTCTCACATATGTAAATAACAATATTGTTACAGTCATTCCAACTGCAAGTCCTGCAATTGCTATAACGGAAAATTCCTTAGAATTCTTAATATCCCTAAAGAAAATTTTTATTTCCAAAAGATTCATTATATTACTTTTTTTAAAAAATATTCATTATCGCAAGTTCAGGTTTGAGCTCCGATTATTAATTTATAAGGTCAGTTCTTACTTGCATTCACAATATTCGTTATATGGGATCTAGTTTAATTAGCTTAAACACTTTTAGAGGTCAGTAGTTAAGTACATATTAGTTTCCCTTGGTAAATTTTCTCAGCAGCTACCATTCTTCTGATCAAATTATTAAATATATTCTCTTGCATTAGCGAACGGTTTATCCTATAACAAAATTCATTGAGGTAGCGATTGATATTAAACTCACTTACCCAGGAATAGGTTGTCCTGATCCATGATTTTACTTGATGTATCATCGTATGCAGAGCCTTAAAGTTCAAGCCATGCCCGCTTTCAATTTGAGTAATGTTATATTGCTTCATTAAAGGCCTGTAACCTTTCCATTTGTCAGTGACGACAGTAGCCTCCCCTGAAATATGTTTCTCAAATATCTTTTCTAATTCTTTTGCAGAATAATTATCAATGTTCATGGAGTACATACGCTTAACTTTTCCTTCGTCAGTAAGCTCTACGGCGCATACAACTTTCTTTTTCTTAACATTGTAGCTTCTGACAACTTTACCTTTTTCTTTACCCCCTACAACAAATTCATCAACGTGGACAATGCCATCCATCGGATGGTTGTCACTTGATTTCATAGGCTCCCTAACCTTATGCATAAATAGCCTTGCTGTTTTTTCTGTCACCCCAAACCGAACAGCGATATAGCTTGCAGAAAGGCTCTTGGTGGAGGTTGCCATCTCAAAGCAAATAAAGAATGCTTTGCGTACCCCGAATTTGACTTTGTGAAACAATGTGTTTGCCGTTGCCGACTCCGTATGGCTACACTTATTACAAGTCAGGGAAGAGTTGATCCTAATCTGACCGCCAGTATGTCCACATTTTACACA
>JABMPH010000159.1 GCA_013203805.1 Bacteroidota bacterium
AAGGTGGATACCCATTAGTAATTCTGCCCGCAGGAACTATTCCTGCAAAGGCTCCAAAATTCGGAGAGTTTAAGTTAGGAGTAGCATCATTAGCTATTCAACAACAAATACCAATAATTCCCGTCACTCAGACTACTAACTGGAAAAGACTTCAACGCAGGGGCTTAATGACAGGTAAAGCCAGTCCAGGAGTAGCAGAGGTCATTATACATCCACCTATTGAAACAAAGGGCTTAACAAAATCCGAAGCCAATGAATTACTGACTAAATTGCGTGATATTATCAATGAGCCATTGCATGAAAAGTATGGGGTTTAACGTGATAGGCATACATGCAATACGTAGAATCATTGGGCAAACTTGTAAGGAGTTAACAAATTGCCAACCCAAGTGGCTCAGAGAGCTTTTTTGTCCAATCCACAAAAAAATAAGATTGATGTGGATATGCAACAAAAAGTTGGACGGTAAGTTAGGCTATGCAGCCTATTTCTGATTATTGTTTAGCCAGTTAGTTCAAATCAGATAATAGTTGAACCTTTTCGTTTTATTTATAAAGCCAATCGGCTTTTACAATATGATAATTTCAGGTATTTAAATCAATATTCTTGGTTTCGACATCAAATAAAAAGTGTCTTACGACTTTCTACTTGTTAAGCTTTTATAGGGGAAAAATACCTGAGTCCCACATTAAAAACAAAATGCAGTTTCCTTTTTAGCTCTTTTATATCTTTTACAGAAACCGGTTTTCCCTGAATTGATTTGTATAATATATATACGGCGATAATCGTTAACATCTCTTGTTCTATAATTTGATTTTATTGGCTGCAACTATAGCTAAAAGAACAGATGCTGTTACCAAACCAAGGAATGAGACTCCGAGTGCGATGAATAATAAAGTTGTCATGATGTTTAATTTTATAATTAATTTATATGCAATATTACCATATCAGCGCGTGGGGAGGGTAGGATTAATTGCTTAAATGAAGCAACCCGAATACTGTATTTGCGATAAGTGTATTGCACATGGATAGTATCATCGTGAATGGATATGCAACAAAAAACTGAACGATAAGATAAGTACTACTCGAATTCCCTGATTACTATTTAAGAATGGAGTGATAGGGAAAAATCCAACACAATCGGTACGTTTTCACCCCATCTTTGCAGATTCTTGGCAGAAATAAAAAATGAGCTACAAAAATAATTTGTAACTCATTGATAATGTGGGTGGAGAATATCGGAATCGAACCGATGACCTCTCAATCAATATAATTCAAACACAATCATTGATGATATCCCCAAAATTTGGGATTCTAAATTACATTCAAAATGTCGGGTTGGGCTGGTGTTTTTTATCGGTTGTGTTTTGTCGTCTTGTGAATCAAACGATAAAAACTTATCTTTAGAACACTAAAAACCTATCTTATGGCTGAACACCGCAGTAAATTTGTAAAGTTCTTTTATGAATTAAAACGTAGGAAGATTGTTCGAGTGATTATTATTTATGCCACAACAGCATTTATTTTATTACAGGTCGTTGGTTTGGTTGTTGACCCATTAAAATTACCAGAATGGGTAATGTCTCTGGTTATTGTACTACTCATAATAGGATTTCCTTTGGTAATTATTCTAGCTTGGGCGTATCATATGACTCCAAAGGATGAAATACAACCGGAATTAATACATGATAGCAATAAACAAGCTAAATTATCTTTTGAGCTCCCCCTTCCTCACGATAAATCCAAGTTTACTTTAAATAAACGACAAGCTCAAGAATAATTACAAATAATAAAGTATTTTTATGAATTCCTTTTATAAATAAATATTTACTAATGAAAGAATTGCACATAGGAGAATTAACAATTAAGTTTCCAATCATACAGGGAGGAATGGCTATTGGTGTTTCAATGTCAGGATTAGCAAGTTCTGTAGCAAACGAGGGAGGGCTTGGTGTTATAGCCGTAGCCGGACTAGGTATGTTTGAACCTGATTACTTGAAAAATTTTGTTGAAGCAAACAATAGGGCGCTTAGGAAAGAAATACAAAAGGCAAGAGAATTAACCAAAGGTGTCATTGGTGTAAATATTATGGTTGCACTTTCAAATTTTGCCGAATTGGTAAAAACTTCTATTTCAGAAGGAATTGATATTATTTTTGCTGGTGCTGGGCTTCCTTTGGATATGCCTCAATATTTAACTGGAAAAACAAAAACAAAACTTGTACCTATAGTTTCATCAGGAAGAGCTGCTAAATTACTATGTTCGAAATGGAAAGGTCGATATGACTATTTGCCTGATGCAATTGTTGTTGAAGGACCAAAAGCTGGCGGACATTTAGGATTTAAAAGGAGCCAACTTGACGATCCCTATTTTGCATTAGAAAAACTAGTGACACAAGTAGTGGAAGAGGTGAAGTATTTTGAAGAAAAATACAATATTACAATCCCGGTAATAGCCGCTGGTGGAATTTATACTGGTGCTGATGTCAAAAATATTATGGATATAGGAGCATCGGGTGTTCAGATGGGGACTCGTTTTGTTACAACCGAAGAGTGTGACGCTTCAATGAAATTCAAGCAGACCTACATTGATGCTAGGGAAGAAGATTTGGTAATCATTAATAGTCCTGTTGGAATGCCGGGACGGGCTATTAGAAATGAATTTATTGAAAAGGTAAACAGAGGGGAGAAACGTCCGGTAAAATGCCCTTATCATTGTTTAAGAACCTGTAATATCGAAACGACTCCTTATTGTATTGTAGGTGTGCTGGTAAATGGCAGAAAAGGAAATTTTAATAGTGGCTATGCCTTTGCCGGAGCGAATGCATACAGAACTACAAAAATAATTTCTGTTAAAGAAACAATACAATCATTGGTAAGGGAATATAAAGAAGCCAAATCATTGAAATAACAGACCATTTTTGTTTCCCATTTTATTGACAATCGGTTTACATTAAATTGAATTATTCTTCATTTCCCTCAATTTCAGAATTACATCCTTAATTGTGGATGCAATACTGCCATATCTTTTTAGATATAATAGACGAAATAGTTGGTAAAAACATTAATGCTACGAACCGGGGTGTTTTAAAATCCATATTTTTGATTGATCTTTATGTTTCTTGACGAAGACAGAAAGCAATTATTTATTTAGAGATGAACCCCGGAAATATAAAGTTCAGTTGGTTTCAATACCTTCAAATTTGGGAAAGGGTAAAATTTGGTACTTTCTTTGTCCTCAAACAAACAAACAAGCGTTGTCGTAAATTGTATTCAATTGGCGGTTACTTCTTGCACCGTGAAGCCTTTCGGGGCGTGTTCTATGCAACCCAAATAAAAAGTAGATATGTAAAGTTGGACGGTAAGATAAGCTATACAGCTAATTTTTGATTATTGATAACTCGTCTTTGTATGATAAAAAAGGTTCAAATAGTTCGCAATGTGAACTATTTTAAAAGGTTCAAATCAGTACAAAGGTGAACTAACGATTAAAAAAAAGACAGTGCGGTTTTTGAAGGTATCAACGTCCGTAGGCTATGAAATTGGTAGAAGACGAGACTTTCGAAGTTGGATGAAGATATGTATAATAATTAATCAGAGGGTGGAATCTCATCCTCTGAAGGTAAAGCTGGTTCGCGGTGGCCTCCACTCTCCTGTGGCAGCATTGGGCTCATTAGCTCTTTGAGCCAGTCTTCCCACCAATCCCAAGGCTCCTCGTCTTGTGACTCTTCAGCAGGTCTTTGGCAAACCGGAATTTTCTGAACCCTATAGTACTCCAATATTAATGTAGCCAATATACGATCAGCATTTATCAGCTCCAGCGTAGTAAAATGGATTCGAATGTGTGTCGCCAATATTATTAGCATGACCAGCATGAACGCTAACACAGGAAGAATGAGAGCTGAGAATCCAAATCCAAATGAAACGATAGCAATCAAAGTTGCAAAAATTCCAATCGTTGGTGGAATTGCTGTTACCCACTGCAGTTGTACTACTTGCAAAAGAATTCTAAGTCTTCCCAGCAACCTTGACCGTTCGTTCTCCCATCCGCCAATATGACTTGCAAGAATATCTAGCATCTGAATTTTTCTGTCATTGCAAGAACAGAAACCGGTTGGATTTCTAAAAGGAATAATCAACCTTGCACGCGCTATTCTAATAGCTCTTCTTGGATGGTCAATGATTCGTTGCAAATCATCTATCTCACCCTTCATCTTATCCTTTTCTTTACTGAAGGTGATGATGTCATTTTTAGCCTGGCGAATAACTCTTCTTCTGGAACCCATTGAATTCGCCGAACGCATGGCCCGTTCAAGATCGACTCGTTTCCTTTCTAACTCAACCTTTCGGGTTTTAATTTCCTGTACTTTGGTCTCGACAACCTGTTTATCATTATCCAATTCAGCAATTTCAGCTTCCAAAGAAGCTGTCATGCCATCATTGACTTGGTTAAGGTTGGATATTGCAGTGCCATTCAGCATGCTGCAATTAACACCTGAGTGCTCCGTACATGCATGCCCTGTAGGGGTTTTGGTTGGGCAGTCGCATTTTTTCCAAAAACAATTTGGCATTGTAAACCTCCTTTAAAAAAATCGAGAGCAGTTAATAATCATTCGTATTTATTTATGTCAGTAATAACTTATTTTAATTATTGCCTAACATATTATTCTACTGCAAATAGTAGCATAATATAGAATTTACGACATATTCTCTGGAGACTTAATCATAAAAACAATCTCGTCTCAGATTAATATTCAGTCAATTTCTAAGAAAAGTTACGAAAAAGTAATGATAAGATCAATATTATAGGAGTGGTATTAATTCCCCACCACATCGAAAAAGCCCTTGGGCATATCCGGACTTTGTAAAATACTAACGCCGGCATACCGTAATTTGCCGCGCACACTCCCGTCGGGTGGCAAAATCTTTTGTGCACGCATTTCGTGGGTCAGGTTTTTGTAGTCTTCCTGGTTAATAATAATGTACGATGGTGGAGTTTGGTTTTGCACCTGGTATAGTTTTATATATGTGCTAAAATCGGCAAGCATATTTTAATAGGGGTAGATGTAATTAACCGGTTGTTTTGGTTTGTAGCCTTTCATGGGGCAAAGTTGCGAAATAAACGATAACAGCCGCTCATAAATCATAGCTCGTTCCTCGCAACGATTCATAGCTTGGTGTTTCAGAATATTTTAGTTCAAATATCCCGCTAGGTGAACCTTATTCAAATGTTTTCAAAACATTCATTGTTGATGTCCTTTCTGTTCGTAATTCTGCACGGTAAATTGCAGGAAAATAGAGCAGATGATTTGGTTTTTTACACCCTATTCTTTTGAGAAAAAGCTATTCGAAGCTTTTGATGCTTACATGAACCTGGTTCCGAATTCGGAGGACTGGGTTTGTTTTATGGATGGAGACACCGCATTTCTTCTTCCTGATTTTGGACATCAAATTCTTAAGTATGTAAAGAAATACCCCGATACAGGACTCTTCACTTGCTATGCCAGCAGGTGTCATTATCAGCTACAAGTGCGAAGGGGAACCGAAATGGGAAATCCCAGTGTTTTATACCATCGCTTGCAGGCTGAAAAAATACGCAATGAACTGGACGGACAAGTAAAGGAGGTAAACCGCCGCATTGCAGGGCACCTGATGGTGATACAGAAAAGCACGTGGCTGCTTATACGCGATGAAGTTTCTCATTTGTCTGCTTCGAAA
>JABMPH010000160.1 GCA_013203805.1 Bacteroidota bacterium
CTTGTGCAGCGAGATGAAACACGATATCTGGTTGTATTTCTTGCAGATAATTATCCAATGCTCCTAACTCAGTAATATCGCCAATTTTTTGATGAATAGGCATATTCAATAGGTCGATGTGATTAGGTGAATCTTCATTTTTTAAAGCAAAGCCATAAACATCGGCCTCCATTTTATGTAACCAAAGAGCCAACCATGATCCTTTGAAGCCTGTATGTCCGGTAATAAGTACTTTCTTATTTTTATATATACCGCCAAATAAATCTTTATAGTTTACCATGTTTTCCATAATGCTTTATTATTATTCCACGAATCATTAAGTTGCTTATTATCCCTTTGTGTATCCATTGGTTTCCAAAATCCATGGTGTTTATATGAAAATAGCTCTCCATCTTTAGCTAGGTTCTCAAGCGGCTCTCTTTCCCAAATGGTGCTTAAGCCGTTTTTTATATAATCGAACGCTTTAGGTTCACACACAAAAAAGCCGGCATTAATCCAACCACCATCACCCATGGGTTTTTCCATAAATTTATCCACCAGCCCTGATTTTTCATTAAACGATACACCTCCAAAACGGCCTTCAGGCTGCACAGTTGTCATAGTTACTGCTTTTCCATGATTTTTATGATAGGCTACTAATTCTTTAATATTTACATTCCCAACTCCATCACCGTAGGTTACCATGAACGATTCGTCGTTTACCACATCTTTAGCCTGAAGGATTCTGCCTCCTGTCATCGTATCGAGTCCGGTATCCAAAAGTGTTATTTTCCAGGGCTCCGTATTGGTATTTAATATTTTAATTTGATTATTAGATAAATCAATTTCAATATCACTCTGATGCATGAAATAGTTAACAAAATATTCTTTTATAACATATCCTTTATATCCCAAAAGTACCACAAAGTCGTTGTACCCATATTGAGAATAGATTTTCATTATATGCCAAAGAATAGGGTTAGGGCCAATATTTATCATTGGTTTTGGTTTTATTTCAGTTTCTTCACTAAATCGGGTTCCAAAACCACCTGCTAACAAGAGTGTTTTCATTTGTATAAATTTTATATATCGTTAACTATCTATTATTTCTATTGATTTATCCTTTTTTATTTTAATCCTGCTCCAGGCATTTTCAGGTTTTAATCTTACCGCCGAATAAGCTATCCATAATCCAGCAATTGCTTGAATAAGAACTATAAATGAGAATCCTAACATACCCCAGGTTTGTTGACGAGTAAACAGTAGTTCGCTCTCAGGAACAAAGTATCTTCTATTGATATACACTCCGATAACGGTAAGAATAAACAAAACAACATATGTTATCAAAGGTATAACAAATGGATTCATAAAGTTTCGTGACGCAGTTTTAGGTGTGGGAATATAGGGTATACGCTTTTTCACCAAAGTAAGGGCAAAAGCATAAACAAAAGCAGGTATGGTAGCATATTTTAGTAGCATCCCGCGCCAATGAAACCCACTTTCTGTATCAATGTCGGTTAAAAAACGTTGAGCATATGCATATATAGCTATTGATGCAAATAATATCACCGAGCCCAGTTGGATAAATTCAATAATATCCATATTAGCCGGAAGTATCTTCAGGAAAAAAAATAAAAATGGAATCAAAATAAAGAATGAAACTATTGTTCCAAAAAGATAATATGTACCTATTGACAAGTAGGAAACTTTTTGCCAAAAAGTAAGATTTTTAAGAGCAAAGGGAATTTCATCAAATAATAATTCAAAAACTCCACGTGCCCATTTTAGTTGCTGTTTACTAAATGAAGCAAAATCTTCTGGTACCAATCCTCGACTCACAATAACCGGATTATAAACAGATTTCCATCCTTTAGCATGAATTCTTATGGAGGTCTGCAAATCTTCAGCTAATCCCTGAGCATGCCCGCCAATACTCTCAAATGTACTACGACGAAACGTACAATTAGCCCCTATGGCGACAGCACCATTATAGCCAAACAATCCCATTTGAGTAGGCCCGTAGAATGTATAGGTTTGTTCTGCTGCCCCTTTTGCCACAAATGATCGATACTGATTATAGTAGCCTTGATTAACCTGTACAAAACCCACTTTTTCGTCCTTAAAAAAGCCTAAGGTTTCATCTAAAAAATTAGGAAATACAATATGGTCAGGATCCAAAATCAGGATAAATTCTTCCTTGGTTAATTCCAACGCTTTGTTAACTTTACCTGCTTTTGCTCCCGGCAGATTCGCTAAATCTAACCAAACTACTCCATGTTTTTCGGCCAATTCTTTAAACGCCACATCTTCAGTACTGTCCAACAAATAAGTAGTGTGGGGATAATTTAAATTATTCAGTGCTTTGAATGTGTTCTCAAACATCGAAAGAGGTTCGCCTGGTGCCGAAGTTGTGAATACAGCAACACTCAGCCCGGTTGCGGGTTGTGGTGTTTCAGCAGGACTGCTAATCCTAAGATAATTTACCCATATCAATACAATTCGCAATATTCCATACCAGAATAAAGAACTCAGGATTACAAACAAAACCATATTGCTGATATGCTCTGCCTGAAACCACCATTCAAGAAGCTTAAATACACCAATTAACCCAACTATTGTAA
>JABMPH010000161.1 GCA_013203805.1 Bacteroidota bacterium
GAATAACGCAGTATTTGGAGTTTTCTTACAATGACTAAGTAGTTAATGCTTTGTTCTTGTTTCCGGGATCAAGGATACACGAATAATTTTAGCTTGTTTATTTATGCAGCAAGAAACAATCGAATCCAGCCTTGAATAATCTCGCCAGTTTCCGGATCGAGCTGTGAACCATACATACTGTGTGGAATAGAATAGATCATTAACATAACTATTGAAGCAATAATTGTATAAACGGGACGCTCTTTTTTGCGATTGGCAAAAAGTGCAATTATCCAAAATATAAATGCGATTAAAGTTTTATTGTCTGTTAAATCCCAGGCAAAAGGAACTCCTGCCCATGCTTCTCCAAAAGCATACAATTGCACCCAGGGACCCAAAATCAATCCTCCAACGAAAAGGAAAATTACAGTCATATTCGTAAAAAATTTGAATTTACGATATTCGAAAATAGCCATTATTCCTGCCAGATTTCCCATGAACATGGCAAAGAACATAAAGAATATATGCGGAATTAATATACTTCTGGGAACGGCTCCTTTAAATCGGATTATAACTGATTGTCCTTCGTTTATGGGAAATTCCTGACCATTTTTAACCAGCGTAATTTTGTACTCATATTTTCCTGCTGGCGGAAGATGAGGAAGGTACCCATTTAAATTATTATTCTGACGTTCCATCGGTACTTGAGTCCAGTTATCTTTAGAAGGAAACTTTTTGTATTCGATTATCCCGGAAATATTTTGGTTGGGCACTTCAATTTCAACTTTACAGTCTTTGTCACCACCATGACTTCTAATTAGCTTAAAGTTATATTCTACATTTTCAATAACTAATTTAATTTTCTTGTCGTAAGTTGGGCCAGTTTTACGTTGATAAACTATAGCACCAAAAGTTAATAAAACTGCCAGAACCCAATACAATATTATTTTCATTTTGTTAAATGTTAAAATTGGACGATACAATTATACAAAGCTTTTTGAGAAAATTTTAATGGAACAATTTATTTTATTAATATATTTTAAATTATCTGATTTATAGGTAGTTGTAATGTGCACAATAAGTGTCTTATTGTTGATTCTACAAATTAAACTTAAAAACATGTTGTTTAACATGTTTTTAAGTTATGTCCTAACCATGGAAAGTTATACTTTTGCAGTAAGATATCAATTGAATATTGACAGTTTTTGATGTAATATTGATGTTTAAAGAAAATATTAATAAACTAAAAACTAAATTATGACTTGATTATCAGACTCTTAGTAGAATAATTAGATATTGTATTTTATACATTATATTCTTTCCAAATCAAATTAATTATCAAAACTTAAAATCTATGGAAAAAAAATGCTTCAAAGGTATTTCTACCTTTCTATTACTTGCCGTATTCATGGCATTTTCTCTAGGTTCGCAAGCACAAACTAAACAAATTACCGGTACGGTAACGGACTTAGATGGTGCTAGTGTTCCGGGAGTAACCATTGCAGTAAAAGGAACCACACAGGGGACAATTACTAATATGGATGGAGAATACACATTGTCTGCACCTGATGGTGCTACATTGATTTTCTCGTACATTGGCTTGTTGACTCAGGAGATTGCCGTTGGCGATCAGGCAACAATTGATGTAGTGCTGAAACCCGATGTTATTGGAGTTGATGAAATAGTTGTTGTAGGTTATGGAACTCGTATGAAAGAGGAGTTAACCGGAGCTGTTTCTACAGTTTCTGCTGAAAAACTGGCGACTACATCTGAAACAAGTGTAGTTAGTCGTTTGCAGGGACAAGTATCAGGGATTACTGTTACTTCTGCTAACCGACCTGGTGGTGATGCTACCATTCGTATTCGTGGTGTTGGGACAATTAATGACCCAAATCCATTATACATTATTGATGGTGTACCTGCTAGTCCGGGAAACAATATTCCTCCTGGAGATATTGAATCTATTTCAGTATTGAAAGATGCATCTTCTGCTGCAATTTATGGATCAAGGGGTGCAAACGGAGTTATTATTATTACAACAAAACGTGGACGCATTAATCAGGATGCAACTGTTACGTTTTCAGTCAGGACTGGTGTTTCTAATGCATCCAATCAGTACGACCTGTTAAATACAAAGGAATATGGTGAAGCAGTGTGGTTGTCGTTTGCAAATAGAAATGCTGCACCTACACATGCACAGTATGGTTCAGGATCTACTCCTGTAATTCCAGATTATATTTTACCAGGTGGAGCTATGCAAGGCGATGTTGATGAATCGGCATACAATTATCCTAGTAATGTTATTTTTAAAGCGAATAAACAAGGTACAAACTGGTACGACGAAATTTACCAAACCGCAATTATTCAGGAATATGATCTTTCTGTAAGTGGTGGTGGACAAAAAGGCACCTACTCTTTCTCTGGTAATTACCTGGATGAAGATGGAATCTTAAAACATACAAATTTTAAAAGGTATACTTTTAGGATGAACGCCGATGCCAAATTCAATAAATGGTTTAAAGCGGGTGAGTCGTTACAAGTTGTTTATATCGACGAGAATGGAAATTTAGGTGACGATGGTGAGGGTACTGTTATTTCGCAGGGTTATCGCTCGCAGCCTATTATTCCTGTTTATGATATTAATGGCGAATTTGCCGGATCTAAAGCTCCTGAAATGGGTAACTCTGCTAATCCTTTAAGAATGCTTTATGATGCAAAAGATAACAACGGTAAATGGGTAAGAATACTTGGTAATGTATTCGGCGAAGTTACACTAATGGATGGGCTAACTGCTAAAAGTTTATTGGGTTACAATTTTGGACAGTGGAACGGTAAGAGTTATGTGCTGCCAACTTATGAGCATTCAGAACCAAACATGGTGAATGGGGTAAATACAAATTCAAACTATGAGTTACAATGGAACTGGCAAAATACAATTAACTACAATGCTACTTTTAATGAAATACATAGAGTAAATGTAATTGCAGGTACTGAAGCTTTACAGAATACGTGGCAATCGTTAAATGCCAGCAGGCGTGTTTATTTCTCAGAGAGTCCTGAGTATATGCAATTAGATTCCGGAGAAAGTAACAAAGAAAACAGTGGAACAGGATCTGAATGGTCTTTATTTTCGATTTTTGGTCGTGTAAACTACGATTTAATGGGAAAATATTTCATTGAAGGTACGGTACGTCGTGATGGTTCTTCTCGTTTTAGTTCAGCCAATCGCTTTGCTACATTCCCGGCGGCATCTGCAGCTTGGGCAATTTCGGAAGAAAGTTTTATGGACAACACTGAAAGCTGGTTAGACCTTCTTAAAATGAGATTAGGTTGGGGGATATCAGGTAACGATAGAATTGGTAATTACAACTCTTATTCGACATATGGAACCCATTCTTATCATGCATCTTATTCTATCGATGGATCTAACACAAGTGCAGCAGCAGGTTTCAGACCAGCTACATTGGGTAATGAAGATGTAACCTGGGAAACTACAAAAACAATAAATCTTGGTGTTGATGCAAACATGTTAGATAATCATTTAGCTGTATCGGTTGATATATGGAAAAGAAACACAACTGATATGCTTTTTCAGGAACCTATTCCTCAGGTAATGGGTGTTGCAACTGCTCCATATGTTAATATTGGTGAGATGCAAAATACTGGTGTTGATTTTGAACTAAGTTATAACAATGCTGCGTTAGGTGGAAAACTTACTTATAATACAAGCCTCACGCTTTCTCGTTATAAAAACGAAATTGTACAACTTTCAGGAGATCCTGACAGGACAATTGATGCAGGTAGCAACCGCCAGATGACTTATACCCGTTATGCTAATGGAACTGCTTTCCCTGAATTTTTTGGATATGAAGTTGAAGGAATTTTTCAAACTCAGGCAGAGGCAGATGCTCATCCTCAGTATGGAGACACTGATTATAATTCTCCTGGTCATTTCAAATATAAAGACGTTGATGGTAACGGAACAATTGATGCTGACGACAGAACCTTTATTGGCAGCCCACATCCTGATTTAACAGGAGGTTTAAGTATTGATCTTGGCTATGGTGCTTTCGATTTGAATATGTTCTTCTATGGAAGTTATGGGAATGAAATGGTTAATTATGTTACTCGTTGGATCGATTATGGTATGTTTAACGGAGGATTAAGTAAAGATGCTCTATACGAAACATGGGGTAGTCCATATCTTTCAAACAATGCGGATGCCACTCTTCCTAAGTTGGATCAAAGTGATATTTCTCAGCAACCATCTACCGCTTTTGTTGAAGATGCTTCATTCCTGAGAATGAAAAATTTAAGATTAGGATACACTCTTCCAAAGAGTATTCTGCAAAAAGCACAGATTAAAAACCTTCGGGTTTATGCACAAGTTTCCAACGTATTTACACTTACAAAGTATAGCGGACTTGATCCTGAAGTTAGAACTTCCGGAAGTGGAATGGGATTAGATCGTGGATCGTGGCCTACACCACGTCAGATTATGTTTGGTGTAACACTTGGGTTATAATAAATAACTTATTATTAATTTAAAACAAATGAATAATATGAAAAAACTATCAATAATAATGGTCACCGTGTTTTTGTTGACCATGTCATATTCTTGTTCAGAAGAATTTCTGACAAAAGCACCGCTAGGAGCAACTTCTGAAAATGTCTTTTACGATGCAAAAGGTATCGATGCTTTGTTAATCGGTGCATACGCTGTAGTGCCTGGAAGTGGATTATGGGATATTTCCTGGGGAGCTTCAATTCAAAACTGGACTTACGGTTCAGCGGCTTCTGATGATGCTTACAAAGGATCTGAGTTAACCGACCAGGTTCCGGTAAATGATATTGAAAGATGGGCAGTTCAAAGTACGAACAACTATCCGGCTGATAAATGGAAATTAGGTATTGGTATGGGAGTTGACCGTGTAAATAAAACTTTAAAAGTTATTAATGCAACGGAAGAAGCTGGTACAATTACGGCAGAGCAAGCAACTAAATTCAAAGCTGAAGCGAGGTTCCTAAGGGCACTCTTTTATTTTGAATTACGCTTGGTTTTTGGTGACTATGTTCCAGTTTTAACTGAAGATACAGAAGATCCGTTAGTGGTTTCTAACGTAAATCCTGAGGGAGCTGTTTTAACTCAAATAATTAGTGACCTTGAATTTGCCTGGAGTAATCTTCCTGAATCACAAGCTCAGGTTGGTCGCCCTACCAAATACGCTGCAATGGCATTGGGTGCAAGGGCATATTTGCAAGATTTAAAATATGCGGAAGCTAAGCCTTTATTGGATAATATTATCAATAGTGGTAAATTTTCTTTAATGCCTAATTTTGTGGACAATTTTAATATTGCAACCAATAATAATGCAGAATCAATTTTTGAGATTCAGGCAAATGTAAATGACATCAACGAATCGTTAAATGCTGAAATGGGAATTGGTTTGAACTGGCCACATGGTGGTGATATTGGTATGTGCTGTGGTTTCCATTGTCCTTCACAAAACCTGGTTAATGCGTTTAAAGTAGATGCAGACGGTTTACCAATGTTTAATACCTTTAATGATGTTGATTTGGCAAATGATGCAGGTATTTCATCTGAGGAAACTTTTGTTACTGATAATCATGCAGTAGATCCACGTTTGGATTATACGGTTAGTCGCAGAGGAATCCCATACAAAGATTGGGGTATTAACCGAGGTAGCAACTGGGTACGTAAACAAGCTGATGGTGGACCATATCTACCGGTAGCGAAGCCATTCTTTAATCAATCAGAACGTTATAGCTTATCTACTACAACTGGTTGGCAAACTGGTATTAGTGCAAATAACTACCGTTATTTGCGTTATAGCCATATTTTATTGTGGAGAGCAGAAGTTGCTGCTTTTGAAGGTGATGTAGCTAAAGCATTAGAATTGGTAAACATGATCCGCGACAGAGCTGATAATAAAGTAGTAATGGGTAAAGTTCTTATTACTAAACTTCCTGCATCGGTTTATCCATGGGGTGCCGAAGGGGATGTTGATTGGGATGAACCAGCCGCAAATTATCAATTAGGGCTTTACTCTTCATTTGCAAATGCAACTGAAGCTATGACTGCTGTTCAGTGGGAACAACGTCTTGAGTTTGCAACAGAAGGTATGCGTTTCTTCGACCTTAGACGTTGGGATAATCTTCCTAATAAAATTGGGGGTAAAAGTATGTCCGATATTTTGAATGGTTTTGCAGCTGCTGACGCAAGAGTCAGAGCTTCATTCATGTCAGGCGCGAGTTTTAGCGATGGCGACAAATACCAACCAATTCCACAAGACCAAATTGATCGTCAATCGGGGGTAATAGAACAAAGACCTGGTTATTAGTAATTTAGTATAGTTATATCGAAACAAAAAATTAAGAGGGACTATTAAGTCCCTCTTTTTTTTTATCTTGTCACCACTTTAAAACCAATTAAATGTATTTAAAATGAAAAAGATTTTCTCAGTAATTCTCGTTTTAACGATGATAGTTTCTTTTGCAATGGCTCAGCCAAAAATCAAACTAGTAACAAAAGCTTCTGAAAAGAAGGTTGATGTACTTATCGGTGGTGAATTGTTTACGTCTTATATTTATCCTGATAACATTAAAAAGCCTGTTTTATGGCCGGTTATTTCTGATGGTGGTAATGAAATTACACGTCAGTTTCCATTGAAAAATAAGGCAGGTGAGCGTGCCGATCATCCACACCATGTTGGTATTTGGCTGAATTATGGCGATGTAAACGGATTGGATTTTTGGAATAATTCGGAAGCTATTCCTGCTGATAGAGCAGACAAATATGGAACTATTTATCACGAAACAATTGAAAGTGTAAAAAGTGGAAAAGGTGAAGCTACACTTTTAACAACCGCTTCGTGGAAAGATATTAAAGGGAATAAATTACTAAAAGAGATTTCGGAATATACATTTTCTGTTGATGGAAAAACTAGAATAATTGATAGAACTACCATGCTAAAAGCAGAAAATGGCAAGGTTGATATTACCGATAATAAAGAGGGAATGTTTGCCATTCGTTTAACACGCGAATTGGAATTACCATCAAGAGGGAAAGTGAAGTTAACCGATTCGCATGGTGTAGTAACCGAAGTAGATGGATCTGATGATAAAACTGCAACAGGAAACTATTTAAGTAGCGAAGGAATTGAAGGCGATGCTGTTTGGGCAACCCGTGGAAAATGGATGAAATTATATGGCGAAATTAACGGCGAAAAAGTAGCTGTAGTAATTTTCGATCATCCGGGTAATGCCGGTTATCCTACCTATTGGCACGCACGTGGTTACGGATTGTTTGCAGCAAATACCTTAGGTCAAAAAGTTTTTTCAAAAGGCAAAGAGGAGATGAATCTTTCTGTTGAAAAAGGCGAAACAGTTACTTTTAGATATCGTTTAGCTGTTTTCTCAGGAGAACCTACAGTTGAGGAAATCAATAAAATGTCTAAGGATTTTGAATCGAAAATCTAAAAGACTTTGAAAAAATATATAACGTCATGCAGAATATTTTTTTGCATGACGTTTTTTTTAGCATAAGTTAAAATTGTTAGATAATTTCGTATATCGTGTTGTCGATTTTTCTTATACTTACTACTCAATACTAATTACTATGTACTTTTTGTAAATGGCATTAAATTATATCTGGATATTTTTCTTTCTATCTGCCTTTGTAATCGGTTTGGCCCGTTTAATCTTTTTAGGCGATGTCGAAGTTTTTCCTGAGATGGTAAAAGCCACGTTCGACATGTCTAAAACAGGTTTCGAAATTTCGTTGGGTTTAACCGGAGTACTAACCCTGTGGATGGGAATTATGAAAATTGGAGAAAAGGGCGGAATTGTAAAAGTGTTTTCGCGATTGATTGGTCCATTTTTCAATAAACTTTTTCCTGAGTTGGGAAAGGAACATCCAGCCCACGGTTCAATAATGATGAACATTGCAGCCAACATGTTAAACCTCGATAATGCTGCAACTCCAATGGGATTAAAAGCCATGAAAGAGATGCAGGAAACCAACCCAAATAAAAATACGGCATCAAATGCGCAAATTATGTTTTTGGTGTTGAATACTTCTGGCTTGACTTTGTTGCCCATTAGTATTATGGTTTATCGGGCACAATTGGGTGCGGTAAATCCATCCGATATTTTTATTCCCATTTTGCTGGCCACCTATTTCTCTACTATTGCTGGTTTAATTTCTGTGGCTATTTACCAAAAAATTAATTTGCTCGATAAAACTATTTTGGCTTATTTGGGAGGATTAACTGTCTTTATCTCCGGAATAATTTGGTACTTCTCCACCCTTGACAAAGAAGCCATAACACAAATTTCAAAACTAACCAGTAACCTTATTTTGTTCACTGTAATTATTGTTTTTATTCTGATGGCTATTCGAAGAAAAGTAAATGTTTATGAAGCATTTATTGAAGGGGCAGTTGATGGATTTAAAACTGCTGTTAAAATTATTCCGTACCTAATTGCAATCTTGGTAGCAATCGGTGTATTTCGTGCATCTGGTGCAATGGATTGGTTAATTGCCGGAATTTCGTGGACATTGGAATTGGCTGGAATTAATACTGATTTTGTGGAGGCGCTGCCAACTGCATTAATGAAGCCATTAAGTGGAAGTGGTGCCCGCGGAATGATGGTGGATGTTATGAGAGCGCACGGAGCCGACTCGTTTGTTGGGCGGGTTGCAAGCACAGTACAAGGTGCAACAGATACTACCTTCTATATTTTGGCTGTATATTTTGGAGCTGTTGGAATAAAAAATACGCGTTATGCAGTGGTTTGTGGTTTAATTGCCGATTTTGTTGGAATTATTGCTTCAATACTCTTGGCTTATTTATTCTTTTATTAAATCAGTGAGACTTTGATTTTGTGAAACAAAATTAATTAGCCAAACTGTTCCTGAGCGGAGTCGAAGGATCTCATGGGTTATA
>JABMPH010000162.1 GCA_013203805.1 Bacteroidota bacterium
ACCATCGACAATTTTATTCTTGCCTTCCGCAAGTATTTCGAGCCGGATCCAAAGAATCCAAGCTTTTTCAAGTCGCTTCGAGGAGTAGGCTATAAGTTTGTTGAGGCTTAAGGCGTTAAAGCGATGACATCGCTTAAGCGATGTCATCGCTAATTAAAGACAATGGAGCATGCTCCATTGCCAACACCGCCAACCACAACTATAGGGTCACGTTAAATTTCCGCATACTCGTGCCTGGAGAGGACGAGAACTTTGGGGGAAATTAGAATCACAGGTTTCTATTTTCTTCTTGCTATGAATGGCGTTCCGAGGCAAGAAAAAGTGGTAGATGTTGAGGTAGGGAAGTGAAGGTTATTCAGCGTGCAGTCAGCCGCTCAAACATTCGTTTTTATGTACATACAGCAAGGGCAATAAGCTACCTTTACGCGCTTCTAATAAATCATAAAATAAACCCAAAGTGAATAAACTTAAATTTTCAAAAGATGCAGGTTCTGAGTTTTATAAAGAACTGAATTTGGAAATTGAAAAGTACTTTTCGGAGAGAGGTATTGTCAAGACCGGTAACAAAGTGATGATGTTTAAAATCATCATGTATTTCAGTCTTGATGTTTTGTTCTATGCGCTCATGATTACGAGTACAACGGCTGCTGGGTTTTATGTATTCTATCTATTAATGGGTCTATCAATTCTATTGACTGCCTTTAATATCTCTCACGACGCGGCACATGGCGTTGCCGTTAAAAGTAGGTTCTGGAATAAGTTCTTATTTTCTGTCAGCTTTAACCTTCAAGGAAACAATGCATATGTGTGGGGAAAGAATCACAATGAGTCACATCACCTATATACCAATATAGAAGGGAGTGATATTGATGTTCTCAACAATCCCTTGCTGAGAATGACGTCAACACAACCGCTCAAATCTTTTCACAAATACCAATTTCTTTACGCTCCGATACTGAGCCTTTTGTATTCGATCAACTGGTTTTTATTCCGTGAAGTTTTGATGTTGTTTAAGAAGTCAAGTAGAACAATTGCGATCCGTATTCCATTCTGGGAAGTAGTAAAACTTATCTTATTTAAGTTGATCTATTTGGGCTATATGTTACTCTTGCCGATGTATGTATTGCCGTTCGGAATAGGGGTTGTTATTCTGGCTTTTATTCTAAATCACTTTATGGTTTCCATCATTTTCACCAGCGTATTGGGAGTTTCTCATTTATCCGATTTTGTAGAGCACCCATCACCTGATGAGGAAGGGAAATTAGCTATGAGCTGGCCAACATTACAAATGTGTACTTCAGTCGACTACAATGCCAATAGTACTTTTTTAAATTGGACACTCGGTGGGTTTAATGCACATGCTATGCACCACATTTTACCGAATATTAGCCATGTGCACTACCTTGATATTTTGCCAATCTTCGTTAATACGGCAAATAAATATAGTATTGATTACATGAATATGCCGTATGGTCAGGCGCTGAAATCTTATTGCCGATTCCTGTATAAAATGGGACATCAAAAATCAATAATTCCCCTCCGGTATGAAAGCCAAGCATCTTGAGGTCAAAGAACATTCGGATTTATTCAAATCCATTTTCAAGCGAATCAATACAACCCTTGATTTGGACAAGAAAAAAGCGAATAGATATTTTGCGTTAAAGGCCCTTTTTTACTGTTCATTAGCTGCATTCAGCTATGTATTAATCTTCATCATCTCCAACCCCATACTGTATGTTTTAAATTTTATATTTTTTGGCTTTATCATTGTATTACTATGCTTCAATTTTGCGCACGATTTTAGTCATCACTCAATTTTTAAACGACCTATTTGGGACAATATAGGCTTCGAGTTTATTTATACGTTGGTTGGAGCGCATCCCGAGGCTTGGAAAAAAAGACATTTAAATTCGCATCATTTCGCACCGAACGTTGAACATTTTGATACGGATTTGGCAATTACCGGGCTAATACGTGTACTGCCTGACAACGAAAGGAAATGGTACCATAGATTCCAACATTTGTATGCTCCACTAGCGTATATGTCTTATTCCATTTATTGGGTATTTATAAAGGACTTTATTGTACTTGGAACGTATGCTCCGAAAAGTTTAAAAGAACGAATTAGGTACTTCCTAACTTTTGTAGTTCTCAAGTCGTTTTACATTTTTTATCTTTTGATCATTCCGTTATTGTTTTCACCTCAGCCTATTTGGGTTGTTTTGATTGCGTTTTTCACCATGCACTTGGTACAATCGTTATATACACTTTTTACCTTCTTTATTACGCATCACGTCCACGGCTCCAATTACCCAAAAGTGGATAATGAGGGTCAGATACGTATATCTTGGTTTATGAATCAAATTAAAAGCTCAAACGACTTTCATCCTTTCAGTCACGTTGCAAATTTTATTTTTGGAGGTGTAAACAATCATATCGCCCATCATTTGTTTCCCAACATTAGTCATTATCATTACCCAGAATTAAACCGTATTTTGTATGATATGCTTTTGGAAAACGACATTGTACCAAACCAAACAACATATTTTGGCGGAGTCTTGTCA
>JABMPH010000163.1 GCA_013203805.1 Bacteroidota bacterium
CCTGATATTCCTGTTTTCCGCTTTGCAACACCCTAAAAATTTTCATTGATTATTTTGCAGAGTTCAGTTTGGTTATCGTCCATATTTAAAAGCCTAAATTTAGTATGTTTTGATTGCGGTAGAGTATATGTTATTTGATAAATATTATGCGTTAATTCAGCTGCTTTTCTGAGTGAGAGTGTTGATTTGGCATGGTACAATACCCGTTCCAGTTCTTTGTAAATACAATATGCGGTGAAAGATATGCATATATGAGCTTCAATGCGATTTCGTAATCTGTGATAGATGGGTCGTATGCGCAAATCTGTCTTTGACATCCTGAAAGCTTTTTCGATGTGCCACAGGTTTTTGTAGTTATCTAAAACTTGCTGGTCTGTAAGCTGTGTATTTGTAACATATCCTTTTAGCCCATCCCACTTGTTGTCATTACTGTACTTTTCATAGTCTATTTCAATTGACACCTCTCCGGTTAATCTTAAATATTTGTTGTATCCTTTATTATTGATCGATGATTTTGTAAGCTTTCCCGTTTTAATTTGTTTCTCCAGGCGGGTTAACCCTCGTTTGCGGTTATAAGCATCTTTGGTTGCACGATTTTTAGAATAATGTACAATCAGCCTTGTATTATCTTGTTTGCTGTAGCTTTTGATTATTCCATCAGTATATCCATGCTCCAATATTTGAGATTTTATTGTTTTCGATTCATTCTTTAATCTTCCACCAATAATATATTCATATCCCTTGCTATCTAAGGCTTTTATATTATCATTGGATAAGAGCCCTGCATCGGCAATGATAATTGGCATATTCAAGTTGAATTTAGCGCTTATATTTTCGATAAACGGGATAAGCGTATGGCCTTCATAGATATTACCTTCAAAAATGTCGTATCCAATAGCATAGCCTCCCAAACCAACAAGTAGCCCTATGAAAATCTGTGGGTTCTCGTGCTTTCCATCTTTACTAAAACCTGTTTTACGTAAGTCGTCTTCATCACTAGCCTCAAAATACAGGGTGGTCATATCATAGAACACTACACTAATATTGCCCTCCAAAACCTTTAGTGTATGCGCAAAGGCTATTTGCTCTATCTGGAGCTTTAATTTATCATTCAGCTTATCTAAAAAACGATATATTGAATCAATGTTGACTGATATGCCTTGATAGCGATATAAATACTCGGTGGTTTTTAATTTGCTCAAGGGAAACGCCAAACGAGCTATTACCAGATGTCGAAATAGCTCTTCACTGATTTGGCTAAAGCCAATACTATCATATATTTTCCCGAATACCATTTCAGGGCCAACCGTACGAATATCTGCATTGCTAATGGTTGATAAGGCTTGCTCTACTGCCAAATCACTTTCAGATGAAAACAACATAGGTTGAGCAGAAACCCTTTCTATCTCTTGCTTTCCCAGCATTTCAAGTTTTTGGATATTCTGCTGCGTAGTGGCACAACCAATGGTTTTATGTACTTTATACTTACCATTAACCTTCTGTATCACCTGCACTGACGTGCTTCCTGAACGGTTCTTAAGTTTTCGAACAAACATGTATATGTATTTTGCAACACCCAAATTTAAAAACATTCCCTGTATTTACAAGGGGTCTAGAGGGTGTTGCAAAAAAGTGCGGAAAACAGGAGTTCGGCTAATAATCTTAGCACTCCGGTGTCCATAAGGAAGAGAACCCTTCTCATCCTCTTTCAACTTCCTCCATGCATTGGCAATGATTAGCTCATCCACATCATCCTTTTTGCAGGGAATCTCCACTACGTAATCCTCATTGGCATAGGTGGATATATTTAATTTGACGATTGCTTTTCCCATGTTTTTATTTTAGTATAAATATATGGATAAATTCCGGGGCAGCAAGAGTTCGAGGGATAGGATTGAGGAATAATAAAAAGAGTATAGAACCGCTGTAGCTCTGATTCTAATGAATATGGAATAAAAAAAAGTTGTCCAAAAATAAATTTTTGGACAACCTCATTAACCACTTAAACCACAATTTATAAAAAGACCAGCCTTTCAGATGGTCTTTTTTATAAACCTCTATTATTAACCTAACCTTAAAACGGTCTTTTTTGCTTCCTGTCTAATTTCCTCGGGTTCAGCTTCATCATTGGCTAATTTATTGCAATAGTCAATGATTTGTTGCTTTTCAAACGATAAATTAAACCAGCCCAGAGCTTCAATCAGCATTTGTCTTAATTCCTGATCTTCACTCTCATCAAGAAATTTCAAAAATCCGGGAACACCTTGGTGATAATTGTAATTTCTCAGATTTCTTATGTTATTGTAGAGACTTCTTTGGGAACTCTCCGAATTAGTAATAACCTCAATAGTTTCATCATAGCGCTCGTTTGATTTTTCGAATACTTTCCTTATTTGAGGAATGATTTCTTCAGCTTTGATGATACTTTTTACTTCCGGAACCTGCTTGTCAAATTCAGCTAATAACTTTTCATCGTCGAAAAAGCCAATGTTATTGGAGTAGTTAAATTCTATTCTCTCAGACATATTAATAAATCCCAGTGCAATCATAGAAGGTATCAATTCTTCGTCTCCGGAGTCGCCCGCCATTTTTACCGCAAAGCGTTGAATAAGTTCATAGTCATCGAAAAGCGCCAGTTTTAGAATCTCAATAAAGTTTTCATCATTAATCTTTGATGATAAAATAAGGCATTCTGTACGGACACTGCCATAAACCGATGTTTTATAGGTGTTAAGTAAAAGTTCTGAAATCTTTTCGTAATCATTTTCAAAAAGTCTTCGCAAAGCATAAGCCTGAACATCAATATATTCAGAGTCGAGTAATCCAAGCCATGTATTATTTGATGTTTTGGAAACCGCTAGTTTTTGAATATCCAGCGAAGGATCAACAGAGGAAAAACGGTAGGTTGGATCACCAATAATATGGGTTTCCAGATAACATACCAATTTATTCCATTCTCCAACCCTCATTCCAAGCGATAATAAGCCGATAAATTCCTGTGGCCATTTATCCTGTATAGAGTTAACGGTATTTCCTTGAGTAGCAACGGTTTTTCCAAAGGCAGAGATATACGAACCAGCTACATATTCATCATAATGATATGAGCCATTGTAGCAGGCGTCGAAAATAATAAAACGAACGTTTGGTTTGTAATCATAAATTTCGAAATCTTCCACAATAAGATCAAGATCGGCTGCGAAAATGCTGTCTTTCTTCATTATTACGGGATCACTAACACCATCGAACCAGCTGGAAGGGAGATCATACCTCTCCATAAACGACTTTTTCACTTCCCTCATTTCCTTTGCATCATCAGTTCTTTGCAAACGTCCGCGAAGGTATTGCTGAATCATTTCTATTTGCACCATGTAGCTATCGGTTTTGGGTCCACCGCTAAGGTATTCTGTCTGTTCACCGCCATGATGATGAACGATAGCCATATCGAGCTCAGGTCGTTGCAATTCCGACATATATTGAAACTTAATTATGTCAGCCATAGAATGATCCATGTAGTTAATATTTGGATTTCCGAGAAGTTGTTGAGTTAAAACAACCTGTTCATCTAAACGGGCTACCATGGATTCTGAATTATAACCATGACCGGCAAAAAAGAAAAACTGATCAAAAGGATTTTCTTCCTGATGTGCGGCAACAACCTTTTGCATATAGGCTTTAAGAAGTTCGTATTTATTTTCTACTTCAGGC
>JABMPH010000164.1 GCA_013203805.1 Bacteroidota bacterium
ACAAAGTGCTGATTACTAGTTTATCGATGAGTAAACAATACTATCCGTTTGGGATGCAGATGGATGAGCGTACAATAACGAACACGGTAGAGGGTTATCGGTTCGGGTTTAATGGTCAGGAAGGTGACGATGAGGTAGCTGGAAAGGGTAATTCCTATACGGCAACATTCTGGCAGTTCGATTCAAGGCTTGGAAGAAAATGGAACATGGATCCTAGGCAACAATATCCAGTAAGTCCATATGCCTGCTTTAGCAACTCACCAATTTACATAATAGATAGGTTAGGAGATACCACTTATTATTTTAATAAATCTGGACAATACTCTGGCATGAGTGATGTAAATATTTCTGGAATTCGAGGATCACTAGGTGAGTATAAAACCTTTTCGGATGCAAACGGCGATGAATTTGAAGGTTGGGTTACTGATAAATCGTTCAGATTTAATGATTCACCAGTGGATAGGGACAGATTGGACAACATGGAAATCGGTGAAATCGGCTTACAAGTTATATCAGACGAAAATATTAATCACCTAATGACTCGGGCTGGAATCAAGAAGAAAAATCCCATAAGTAGATTTTTTTACGCCAAAAATGAATCCAGTGGAGGTAGAATGGATTTCGGACTCCGTGATCTAGGTGGATCCTCAGGCGGTGGTTCAAGTGATACTGAAACTGGTGGTTTCTTTCTATTTTCCGATAACAGCACTGCATACAATGCAATGGATGCTGGTAATTATTTATGGGGCCAGAGTATGAAAAGACTTTGTTTCGATTATTCATCTGCGCAGTTTGGTTCACAATTCAATGAGTGGTTTTCAGATCCTCCAGCTGACCAACGAGCCATTAAGTCAGGATTTTTTCACCAAGTGGCAACATCTAAAGAAAAAATATTTAATCTTACAATACACGCCCGCCCTTAAAATATACAACTAATGAATTTTAAGCTCTTTCTTCTTATCCTTTCGTTAATCTTTGTATTGTTAAGCGCGTTACGAAACCTAAATGAACTTAACTATTTTCTACTTGTAATAATTCTTTGGTTTAATGGAATTTTCTTGCTTCTATCGAAAGTGTTTGACTGGTTGTCTAAGAAGCTTAAAATTAAAAACGTATTTATTCTTAATTTCCTAATCCATGTATTGGCATTCTTGGCGATGTTGGGTATGATTATCTATGATTTTCTTTTAAGATCTTGACAAACACGAAGCTGGTGTTTTTGAAGTGGTGAGGAGGTTCGTGAGAGTAATTTTCAAGAAATTTTGATCAGCAAGATAGCGTGTCCCTGCATAGACAGTAAAATTGTAGTCTTTGTGACAAGCGATCTTGTGGGGATACACCCCCAGACCGCAATACTAAAGGCTGGTTAAGAATAATCTGCCTATTTTTACTGGTAGGCAATTATTCATGGAAAACGCCAAACAAATATCGCCTCACTCCAACCATCTGGGCAACGTTTTAGCGGTGATCACAGACCGCAAGCTTCAGACCTGTGGAATGGGTGAAGTTTTGTACTATGAGGCCCAAGTTGTGAGCGTAAGTGATTACTATCCGTTTGGGATGGGAATGCAGGAACGCTCTTATGCCAGTGGTAGTGTGGGGTACAGGTTTGGGTTTAACGGTCAAGAAAAGGACGACGAGGTAGTCGGTGAAGGCAATTCTTTGACAGCCAAATTTTGGCAGTACGATTCCAGATTGGGTAGAAGGTGGAACGTTGATCCAAAACCTAACTTCTCGATAAGTGTTTATGCTTGTTATAGTAATAACCCAGTCTCATTTGCAGATCCCTTTGGAGACACTATACGCTTTCCAAATTTCGCAACTACTTTTGGCTTTAACTTTCAAGGTGATATTAATAAAATCTATTCGACAGAATACGGAAAATCGCTTGTGCGACGATTACACGCTTCAACGGTTATAGTTCAAATAGAAGATGCAAGCCGATGGTATCTCAATGACGAAAATGATGTTAGAAATAGCCAAACAAGAGGAGATTATCCAAACTATTGGGAGTCTAAAGATGGATTTGTGACTGTGCAATATGCACAAAGAAATCCAATCCAAAGCGGCGGAGTTTCACATCCATCATACCTTGTTCTTGCGCACGAATTCGTGCATGCCTTAGATATTTCAAATGGTTTTTTCTCTGATATATACGGCAGAGCACTTAAAGGGGAAATTAAAATCCCAGATTTAGATTTTGATAATGAATTGGGTGAAGTACGTGCAATTATTTACACTAATGCTATGCGAAAGGAACTTGGCCTGGAAATCCAAACTGGCTACACCATTGAAGGTGTTACCTATGAATTGTTGGATGCAGATGGCGAGCCAATCAAGGATTATGGTTTTGATATAACTGAGGGGTTATTCCCAGATGATACCGAAACTGATAAAGATTAGGGATTAATTTAAAGGATAGGTCTTGAGATATTTAGTAATATTTAGTCTTCTATTGATGTTATTTATAAATAATGTCTATTGCTTCATTAGTTGTGGAGGTGGGGTTTCTTGTTGTCTAAATTTAGGGTTTGGACAACCTAAATCCATTATATTATACGTGTTGGAATTGATAATTCTTTTGGCATTGATAATTTTGTTATTAAGGCAAAATATTTGGAGTAACACTTTGGCGATTTTATTATACAGTACAATTGTGTTTGTCCATATCAATACCGTGATATATGACGCATTTATTTTTCACAACAAATTTTATCCTGTTCACATTGTTTATGGTCTCTATCTTTTAGGCTTTTTTTACACGATTGTGCGATACATTAAAATTAAAATTGGGTCTGACAATATGTAACC
>JABMPH010000165.1 GCA_013203805.1 Bacteroidota bacterium
AGATATGACTACAAGGGTGATTATTTTGAAATTAGCAATGTCCGTGTTTGGAGGTTGTCAACTGATTTTTGATTAGAGCTAATCCTTCTTCAGGCACTTGACTGATCAGTAATCCTTTGACATTATTCCTGTTATTGATTAATTGCTCCGTTGCAGTAGATTTGTTGGTGAGAAATGAGGGCTACAGGTTAATTTCTCACATCCTATGAAATCATTAGTTGAATTTTTTATTTTGAATAGACTGATTTAAATGCCTCGTTTTACACTTATCTACATATTGGGTTTACATTTTTTTGTTAGCCCTGTTTTATGCCAAACTGCAATTGCTCAAATTGACTCGGTAAATCAAATTCAATACCAATTTATTGTCTCACATCTTGAAGAATCAGTGACTATTTTTGAGGAAAATGTCAAATACGCACGTGAAAATAATTATCTCTTCGGCGAAGCTGTTGCATTGGATAAATTGGGATTAGCTCTGCGTGTTAGCGGTGAGTATGTTAAAGCAGACCAGGCGATTTTAAAGGCTGCAACCATTTTTGAGGAATTAGAAGATTATGACAAGTTGAGCTTGGTTTATGGCGGCTATGGATACGGTCTGAAACGTAGAAATATAAAGTCTGCGAATAAATATATGAAAATGGGGATTTCAATAGCAGAAAAGTACAATTTAATTCAAAACCTCACTTCTTTATATGATAATTATGGTGTACTTAAACAGTTGGAAGAAAAAGCTGATAGTGCTTTTTATTATTATTCCAAAGCCCTGAAACTTAAACGTTCGCTCAAGGATAGTGTTGGTATTCCATATAGTTTGAATAAATTAGCAGAAATGTTTGCAGCCCAAGGACAATTTAATAAAGCTTTCGAACATTTGGCTGAATCAGACTCCATTCGCAATAAAGAAAAAGGTGATTTTGGTAGAACCGAAAACCTTGTCCATTATGCTGATATTTATCGAAGCATGCAGGATTTTGATACTGCCATTGAATATTACAAACAAGCACTTGAGAAAGGAAAAATTTTAAACCATCCATATCTTGTACAATATTCTTACCAACAAATAGCTGAATTATATGAATTAACTGGGAAGTATTCCGATGCATTAACAAATCAGAAACAATACATGGAGTATAAGGAAAATGAACTTAATGCAGAAATGAACAAAAAAATTGCAGAACTGGAAATTGCCTATGAAACTGAAAAAAAGGATCGTCAACTTTCAGAAAAAAATCTGGCATTAAAACATAAATCATTGCAGCTTATTTCTGCATTTCTGTTAATCTTGTTGATTTGCATTATTTTCTATTTCATTTATCGAAATAATAAAATAAAAATGAAACATGAACAGAATAAATTGAAGTTGCAAAATCAAAAAAAACAAGTGGAATTACAGCAGAGACTTACTATTGAGAAATTACAACTGTCCAGCGAACTACATGATAATATCGGTTCAAACCTTACATTTATGATCAATTCTTTAGATAACCTGGTCAATATCGGTGATGTTAAACATCTGAATAAGAAATTAAATAATATCACTGTCTTTGGTAGGGAATCCATTGATGATTTACGAAATTCAATTTGGGCACTTAAGCAGGATGATGGCGACACAAAACTCCTTGTATTAAAAATTCAGGAGCTAAAACAAAAACTCGGCAAAGTTTTTAATAAGCCGGAAATCGTCGTGAATGATCTTATAAAGAACATAATCCCTATTAATTCCACCACAATGCTGAATCTTTTTAGGATCATTCAGGAGGGTCTCCAAAACGCAATTAAACATGCACAGGCAAATTGTATAACATTAACATTGTCGGAAACTCAAAAAAATATTTGTATTACCGTTAAAGATGATGGCATCGGCATTGATCAGAAAACATTAAAATTTGGTAACGGTTTAACCAACATTAAAAATCGCTGTAAAAATCTCAATGGAAATTTTTCCATCAGCTCTTCTCCTCACGGAACAACTCTATCCATTAATATCCCTCAAAAAAATAGTACATATGCAGTATTGGATGGTCTTTCTCAAGAGCAATAATTTATCCAGTAATGGTTAATAAAATTAAAATTGCATTAGCTGATGATAAGCGGTATCTAGCACAAGAAATTATCGAAAAACTTCAATCCTACCACGAAGAAATTGAATTCCGTTTTTACGAACTAAATGGCATTGATCTTCTTGACCATCTGAAGATAGAATCAGAAATCGACGTCATTTTGATGGATATCCAAATGCCTGAAATGGATGGAATTGAAGCCACGACTATAGTTAAACAACTGTATCCTCATATAAAAATAATTATGTTAACGGTTTTTGATGATGATACCAAAATTTTACAATCTATCCAAGCAGGAGCATCAGGATATTTATTAAAAGAAATTACAACAAACGAACTCTATAAGGGTATTTTGTCAATTATAAATGGGGGCGCACCCATGTCACCCACTGTAGCTTACAAAACACTAAAATTACTTCAGTCGGCGGATATCCCTGTGACAGAAAACTCTGCAAAAAATAAAATACTTTCCACCAGAGAAACAGAAGTATTAGAATCCATTTGCAATGGATTGAACTACAAAGAAATTGCCAAAATACTCTTTATAGCTCCAACGACCGTGCGAAAACACATTGCGAATATTTATGAAAAACTACATGTCAATAATAAAATGCAAGCAGTAGCAATAGCACAAAAATATCAGATTATTTGACTATTTTATTCCCAGAATTTACTTGAGCCTGATCAAAAATCATTTAATTAACAAAGGAGTAATAATGAAAATCATTAAATACCAATTACTAATAATGGTTTTATTTTCTCTGCAATTTGTATTTGCAGATAATCACAGCCGAAATATTGACTATGGGAATTCTCGTATTTCCTACCATCCTGATTCTTTGTACTTCCATTTTGCATCCGGAACGGTTAGCGGTGATCCGACCGGAATGGATATTATGATTACCGGCAATGAAGGTACGAATTTTGGGAATGAAGGAGGATATTTCGGGACTGTTGCTTTTGCTGATCCCAGTCAACTTTTCTTTTATTCACAGCAAGGAAGTCTGGATGATGTTATTGTAGTCCCCTCGGTGGATGATCCTTTTTCTCCCTGGGTGACCGTTTCCTGGTCATGGATGGGGGGTAATGGGGGAATGCCACTGCAGGTTGGTGATGTTTGGGTAGTTTACACACGGACAACTCATTGTTATGCAGTTTTGGAAATTACTCAAGTAAATCTCTATGCGGATAATGCTTTTTCATTTAATTATATGTACCAACCTGACGGTTCCACCAATTTTAGTGATGGAGAAATCTATGGATGTACCGATTTGGAAGCTCTGAACTACAATCCGGATGCAACAATGGATGATGGTAGCTGCTACACCTTTTTGGATTGTAATGATGACCCCGA
>JABMPH010000166.1 GCA_013203805.1 Bacteroidota bacterium
ACTTTGGTCTACGAAAAGGAGACAAAAACTAAATATTGCTTTTTGCGGAATAATCTAAAATATGAATTCAATAAAACAGAAATTCATCATTTATTTGAATCTGAAGATCTAGCAATGATTGATCATTATAAAGTAGCAATTGAAATAATTTCTGATAACATAGAAAGACATCTACACAAATTAGATAAATATAACAACACCTTAGCAGAATTAAAGGAAAAAGAGCACCGATTAAAAGAAAAATATCCAGAAGAGTATATATGAAACTAGAAAAGGACGGAGAGTATCATTTTTACGATTATTACCGTGATGTAATAGAAACAATAAAATATTTAGGGAATGGGCAATTTCAATTTCAAAATGCACATATCACGCCAAGTAAATCAAACTTTTTAGTCAAAGAATTACTTGGAGAAACACCAGATTTAGCAAAAATTAAATATTATCAACACACTAAATTTGAATTAGTACAACAAGTACAAACTTTACAGAGAGAACTGAATGATTTAAACACAAAATTTAAATATCTTGAAGAAACACATCCAGAGGAATTTATATGAAAAGATTTATTATAGTATTAGTAATATGTATTTCTACAGCAGCATTTGCCCAGGAAAATTTCTCTCCAGCACAACAGTATATTAAAACTGTAGCTAAAACAGTCGGTGAATCCATGTGTATCAAAAATGAAACATATAATATGTGTTTTGGAAAAACTCTCCAAGCAATAGCATGGCAAGAAAGTTCATTCGGAAAACACAACATCGGTGATGATGGGACATCTTTCGGTCCATTTCAGATTAAGTTATCAACTGCTAGAAGAATAATTCGACATTTTAAGATGAAATTCTTTTATTCTTTATTGAAAAATAAGAAAAAGTTAAAGAGTAAATTATTATTTGATCCGTGGTTTTCTGCAAGGATAGCAGCACGATACATTAAAATGAATTATAGTTATGGGCTTAGAACGGATCATTGGGATCCTTGGGTTTTAACAGTTTCCCGATATAATGGTGGAAATTTTAATCAAAAATATTTAGATAAAATTGTTCAGAAAATAAAAGATCTCTCTTAGAGGATTATGCAGAAAGAAAATGGGTGGATTATTACACAGAAGGATTGTGCAGTCAAAAGGATTACAGTCCAGAAAGATATTGACAGCGATGTTTTAAAAAATTCTAATATAAATTATATAGAGTTAACTAAAGATCAAATGATCGCTGAGTTAGCTCAAAGTATCATAGCGCACAATTTAGCAATATTCCGCAGAATTGAATCACCACAGGCAAAGAAAACAACGTTCACAGCTGAAATATGTGCTATTGATCCCGGACAGAGATATGTTTCCCGTTCAGATGACGAATTCAGAGTTAATGGAGAAATATTCACAGAAGAAGAACTTATCGAAGCAGTTAAATCTTATTTCCCTGAGAGATTAGTATAAATAGAATTAAAGAGGGATTATGCAAAGTTTATTTTATAAAATAGCATCATATGTAGCATTTGTTTTATTACTTTCTGGGTGGTATTTTTTCACGCAGAATAAGATTGAAACACTTAGTGCTGAATTAACACAAACATCGCTAATGCTGGAACAAACAACTACGGTTATTCAAGAAATGCAATCCCAGCAACTTGTCCAAAATGTCCAGATAAATGATTATATAGAAAAATTACAAATAGTACAACAAGATAAAGATAAATTACACAAAAAATTTCAGAAACATAATTTAGAAAAATTGGCTTCTAAAAAACCAAAATTAATCGAAAAGAAAATAAATGATGCCAGCAAAAAAATACTTACAGATTTGGGTAATATTACTGATTATTAGTTTTAATTTTGGTTGTTCTAAAGAAATCAATCAAATTAGTGTTAAAAAAGAAATTGCTGTACTACCGCATCCTTCGAGGGTAGAATTGCAGAATGTTAATTTTAGGGTAATCAATAAAGAAAACTTGAAAGCTTTTCAACAAGAACTTCTCTTTGAATCATTTATTAGTATTTCTCTAAAAGATTATCAGAATTTATCTCTGAATACGGAAGAACTAAAGAGATTTATCCAACAACAAAAAGACATTATTTTATATTACGAGAACTCCATAAAAGAGGAAAAATGAGTTTAGAACAAGATCTTAAGATAAAAGAGATGTACGAAAAATCCCCACAAGACGTGTGGAAATCTCAGAATTATTTTTGTCTCGAGGAACTAACACCAAAAGATATTTTCACCCAAATGGGAGAAAACAGTCTTGAGCTATTCTCAGGTTTTTTAATTTATACTATTATAGAACTCCGTGAATTATTCGGTTATCCGATAACTGCTAATAATTGGAAATGGTCAGGACTTTTGCAATACCGTGGATTTAGACCTAGTTCTTTTTACGATGGTGTGTCTTATTCACAACATCTTTACGGAAACGCTCTAGATTTTGACGTCAAAGGAAAAACAGCTTGGGAAGCCAGAGATTGCATCACTCGGTGGAAATCCCAGGGAAAATTGAGATTTCTGACGGGGATGGAAATTGGTGAAAAAGTAAACTGGGTACACATAGATTGTCGTCTTTCTTGTAACCCAGGGGAAAATGGATTATTTTTATTTAAACCGTAAATGGATTATATTTTGAAAAATTATTGGGAAAGTGCATTTGATTCATTGCCAGATATGGTTTCTCTACAAACCAAAAACCATAAAATTTTAAAAGCAAATAAAGCTTTTAATGAGTTTGTACATGAATCACCCGGTTCTGTTGTCGGCAAAAAATGTTATGAATTAATATTCAATCGAACCATAGAATGTGAAAATTGCCCTGCTGAAAAAACAATTGCAAATAATTTTCAGCACAATACTGAAATTGCTATTAACGATAGATATTTTATCGAAACCACTGGGCCGATTTATGATGAAGAAGAATTGGTTGGTATCATTCATTCATTTAAAGATATCACAAAATTAAAACAAACGCAATTTGCTTTAGAAGAATCTAAAACTTTATATAAAGATTTATTTAATACAACAATTGCAGGTATATTAGTTAATAAAAATGCTACTATAATAAACGCTAATAAACAAGCTTATAAATTATATGGTTATGATTTTGAAAAGCAAGATTTAAATGGTTTAACACCTCTTGCAGTAATACATCCAGATGATGTGCAATTAAGCATTGATAATATCAAAAAAAATGCTACAGGTTCTAATGTTTATAAGTCAGTGAGAAAAGACGGTTCTATATTCTATGCTGCATATCAGGGTTCTTACACTATATATAAAGGTGAAAAGGTAAGAATAACAACTTTTACTGACGTAACTGAAGCAATTGTATATAAACAGAGATTGGAAGAGAGTGGACTTAGATATAAAAATGGAGTAATAGCATCTTCATTAGCCGTATGGGATAGACCGGTAAATCCACCAGGTGAAGAATGGTGGTCTCCTAAAATATATGAAATTCTTGGTTATGATGAAACCGAAGTTGAAGCCAGTTTGGCTACTTTGGCTATATTTGTGCATCCGGCAGACAAAGACGAAATATTTCGTGCTGTAGAGAATCAAAAAAATTTCGGCTGTTCATATGATCTAGAATATAGGGTATTAACCAAATCTGAAGGATATAAATGGGTACATTCTCGTTCAAATAATATACTTGATGATTCAGGAAATATAATCAGTGTTGCTGGTTCTATATATGATATTACTGCAAGAAAAATAGCCGAGAAAGCACTGAAAGATTCAGAAGAAAAGAATCGTAATATAGTTGATAAAATGCTTGATGGATTACTTATTATAAGACACGCCGATACTATGCAAATATTATTCGCTAATCAAGCAGTTCTTGATATATCTGGATATACACAAGAAGAAATACTTACTGCTGATTATACTAAATTGTTTGATACATCTAGTCTTGAATTAGTCGAGAAAAATATTGATTTAGCTAAAAACACAGGTGATACAACATCATTCGAAACAATTGTAATAACTAAAAATGGTGAACGCAAAAATGTTATTGTTAGTGGTTCTGCTTTGAATGGTTCGGGTAATAGAGTAATTTTAATTCATGATGTGACAGAATTGAAAAAAAGAGATAATGAAATTAAAAAACTTAAAGAAACTATGCGATTGGGAGAAATATTAGTTAAAGAAGAGTTAATAACAAATGAACAATTACGAAATGCCTTGATAAAGCAAACTAAATCTTAAAATGAAAGGTAGTGCTGTGACCTATAGTATATATGACATTTTAATATTATTGGTTGATAATGACGATAATTTTTTGGAGGAGTCTTTCACTCTATTAGTTAATGCCGGTTTTCAGCGCATAATAAAGGCCAAATCTTGTGATGATGCTATAGAAATATGTCAATCAGCAGAGAAACCGTATTTGATTATAATGGAATATAATTTTAGTCGAATGTCCGGTCCTGAACTTATACGAGCGATCAAACTACAGTGCGATGATATTAAGATGATAGTATTATCAAGTTCAGATAAATTAGCGGATTCTTTTAAATCATTGGAGTCTGGCGCGTTGTCATTTATACATAAAAATGACGATTGGGCGCATATGCTTTTAGATTCAATTAGAACTTGGATAGATTTTTATAAACGACAAGAACTAAACAGACGGGACTTTAAACAAAAACTTCAAGATTTGGTGTTATAATATGACAGCTGAAAATGAATTATTGCAAATTAAAACTGCAATAGAAGCTATACAAAAATTGGTAGAACAAAACCAAATATCTTACACAGATGCTAAATTTCAACAATTGCAATTGGCATTTTCTCAACTTAAAGAACTGTTGGGTTCTCAAATAATTCATAATGAAGATTTACAAAATCAAAGAGATAAATACTCATCTACAGAATTTACTAATTTAGCATCTAAAGTTACTGATTACAGTAATTCATATGAAAAACGAGTAACAGCATTAGAAGAAAAAAGCGTAGCAAAAGATACTATGAAAGATGCTGTAGTCAATATACTAAATGAGAAAGCTGAAAAGAAATGGGCTGAAAGAGCTATATACATTGTATTCTTTTTAGGGTTGGTAATATCAGGATGGGCTGGTTATAGCAATTTATCTTCTACAGTAGATACAGAGATTTCTATAAGTTCTGGAAAACATGATAATTTTGAAAGACGAATTGTTATTTTAGAAAAAACTGTTGATCAAATAGAACTAATAGAACAAAAATTTATGAATGAAAATAAAGATGCCAGATCAAAAATAAATATTGATTTAACTAAATTAAAACAAATTCATAAAATAAATTAATTGTATAAATACAATTTTAACAAAATGGTGTAGTTATAATAAACTAATGCAACAAAAATACTATTCAATAGAAGAACAGATGTCACAACCGAAACTGGATAATTTTACAGCGTGTAATTATGATTGGTTTAAAATGTAGAAAAGCAAAGTATTCTTTGGTTAAAGGAATTCTTTGTTTTTGGGATTCCTTTTTTAATTTACGGGAGAAAAAATGATATTTGAATTGCAGAAACGCGAATTAATGAAATTAAAGAGATGGGAAGATAATCACAATTGTTGTATAACCGATATGGGGGCAATTGGAGGTAAATTGTCATATAAATTTACACCTACATCCATAGGAACAGTAAAAATAGTAAAATGTGCTTGTTCAAAAGAAATTGATTTATCTAATTATACTAATTGGTAAGAGAAATTAGCTCAGTTGAAACATCTGGTTTGCTACCGGTGCAAGAGTTTAAATCTGGTATTCTCCACAAAATTTGAAAATAATTTCATCTTTTCATCTTTTTGGTTGACAGAACAGAAAACTTGTGTTATAATTATACCAACAAATCAAAAACAACTCTGAAGGAGAGAAAAATGAAA
>JABMPH010000167.1 GCA_013203805.1 Bacteroidota bacterium
ACCCAATATTGACAAAGATGTTATTAGGAACAACAGCAATCCAATATAGTATAAATGGCTTTAAAATATGTTCTTCTATAGATTCTAATTTATATGATAGATAGATGTCCCCTTTCATGTCCGGATTAAACCTAACTGTTCTACCTACTTGACGTAATATTCCAGCAGCAACTAAACGTTCTATTGCAGCACATATTATGTCAGGCTTCACTTCAAAATACAAAGCTATTTTATCAATAATTCTTTTATCTTCATAATAAAAAGGAGTTATGCAGGCAAGGGTGAACACAAATTTTTCAATATCAATTTTGATAAAACCTTCTAAGCATTTCCGGGTATCATTTGTTATTTCTTCAACAAATTTCCTTCTCAGCACAGAAAACTCACTTATTTTCTTTCCCTTTATCTTGCTCCCTAACCAGACAATTAAATATGGGTTCGGGTAATAGTGTACAATCTCCTCTTCATCTTTTACTGGGGTCTTTCCCACAACAAGCCTTAATAATTCTTTCAGTTCATCTTTATCCCATTCATCAATTTTGAATTGTTCCATAACCTCAAAACATTTCATCTCTTGTATCACTTGCGTCAGAGGATAAACTCCTGAACTCCTCGAGCCAAAAACTATCTTGATATCCTCTCCACTACACCACAAGAAATTCAATAAAGACCGCAGTTCTTCTACACATCTATCCGCATCATCGATTACTAATAAGTATTTCCTTCCAGAAACTATTTCTGCATGAAACGTGTCCGTATTTACAAGACTAGGTTTTACAAACCAAACCTGCCTCTGAAAATCAACTTTGCGAAGTATTGGAAAAATATTGCCCAAGAAATGGGATTTACCACATCCCCCAGAAGAATGCAAAAGAAATATTTTTAAACTGTCCGAACCCATGAACCGCTCTAGTTTATGCTCACATTCATCTAAACTAGGCCTTATAAGAGTCTTGGATAATAAATGTTGTTCGATATCCTTATAATAGGAGGCACTGTCAACCAAAGCCGGATGCTGATAATCTTTGAAAAATAGAAATCGTAAATAAGCTTGCTTTTCGATTCGTATGGTTAAACGTTCTCGATGCCAAATTATCAAAGTTTTAACTTTATTTGTAGCCAATAACTCTAAATTCAAAACATGTTCTACACGCAATTCAGCATTTGTTGAAATTCGTAAGTGTTCTACCTTTTTCTTCTTCGCATTTATTAGTTCTTTTTTTATAACCGATCCTAAATATTTATATGCATCATCAAAAGATTTTTTGGTCCATTTAGACTGAATAGAAAACAAACCATCTCTTTTCTCAAGAGGATAAGGTCCTTTGTAATAACCATCCCAACTACCATCTGCACCAATATAAGGACTGGAAGGGATAAAACCTGGCGAATCACATTCTACTGCAAACAAGTGGTTTGTTAATCGTTGAAAAGTTTTATCATTGTCTATAAGATTCCAATTAAGCATAATTGCCTCACAAATAACAATTTCTTTTAATTAAAAATAAAATCCTCAATATGATTTTAAACACAAATTTTGGTAGCGTATCCCAAATTGGTTGCTGAACCTCGGTTTTTAATAAGGTTTTTTGTTTAAGAAAAACCCTAAAAATTGTAGTCGCCGTAATTGTGGTTAATGTGGGAAACTCTTCAGAGTTTTCCAAGTAATTGTGGATAACCTGCTTTTCAGGTTATCCAAGCGTAATGTGGTTAAGTCCGTCCGTGCTTGTGGATATGTGGTCAACTGGTTTTTAGTTGTCCACCCGTAGGGGCCGAAGGCCATATCCATAAGCAAAGGCGAAGCCGTTAAGAGGACTTATCCACATGGAGCATCAATTACGTCATTATCCACAAGCATTAAAGTTTTTGTTTCTGGGAAAAACGCACCCAGTTAATTTTAGATGTATCAACACCCGCAAGCTCAAGGGGTGATTTGCCATTGTGTCCCGGTTTTCTGGAACAAGTAAACTTATGAAACCGGTAGCGCATAATTAGTAAACTGATTGAATGATACGCGGTTTTGTATGATTCAAATCCGGCAACTTTTTTAAACTTCTGGTTTAGCTGTTTAATAACATTCTCAACAATGTTGTTATCCGGTGTTAAGTTCTGATCTTTGAAACGTTGTATAAGATACGGGAATCTGATTCTCAGGATATTCATTCGTTTTACAAGTTTAGCTTCTTTGATCTTATCCTGATGGCGTTCTAAATATTCCAGGGCCCGCCGGGCTGTTTTAAGTGTTTTGCATCTGCAAATAATCCTAACCACGACGAGAAACCTGTCAGCCCAGAACTTGTTGCCGCCTTTGTAGCGATACTTAATATAGCCTTCAGTTGCTTTGTAGGCATGATGAGTACAAAGCTGATGTGATATTCCTGGCAAAAGCCAACGGCTGGTTCCATAGAACTCCGGTAAAAGATCACTGATAAGGCCTTTAAAAGGATAACCAATTACTATTCTAACGATTATTAGAAACCAGGCAACACTAACAGAGTCTTCTACTTCAAAAAGATCCCAGTGAACAATATCTTGAGTTCCAAGATCCACAGCAACAAGCAGAAACCATTCAACGCCTTTGATGTAAATACGTTTTTCATCAATGAACAGATAGCCGGACCACTTGGGCTTAAGTTCTTTGGCAACATCAATGGTAGATTTACAGTTGGCACCTAAGGCATCGATAATTCTAAATAGTGTGTAAGGTTTAATGCCTAATTGCCGATGAACGGCTCTATAGCTGGCTTCACTGTCATAGTAGAGCTCACAAGCTTTAATCTGCAAAGAAAAATTAATCGGATTATTCTTGCGTGGTTTAAAAGCTTGTTTACAATCATTGCAGAACCAACGCTGATAATTAAGAGGTCTTTTCCCGAAAGATGTTTTTCTCTTTTTTGATCTCTTGCCATGTTTCTTGGTATTAAGACCGTTGCAGAAAATACAGCGTTGTTTTCGCATAATAGACCCTCCTTAGCGTGTTTAACACGTTAACAGTTATAGGTCTATTATACAACAATAATTAATTCATAGTGTTACAACAAATTATGTCAAAGATCAGCAACCAATTTGGGATACGCTAACCAAATTTTTAAATTTAATGAATGTATGAATTTTTATTTTGCTAACCCTTTTGGAACTAGTACGTTAACGGGCTTAAATCGCTCGACATTCCAGACAAGGATACGTATATTGTATTTGGAATATTTAATCAAACTCAACACACTATCTTATAATAACATATCCAAAAATCTAAGTCAATAAAATTGTCCATTTTCCATATGGAATGATTGCGGATAGAATGCCACATAGGTTTATAAATGACCTTATACATACTAAGTGTAATTACTACAAAGTAATAATAAAATAATAAGGTAATAAAAATGCAATTCAACACTCAAGACAATCCGGCATTGAACCAGTTTTCAGAGATGAATCCATTCTTTATAAATCAACTACATAACTATCAGCAAAAAAACTATGTTCAGGATAATCTTATGCAAAGGCAGATGTTAATGGAACCTAAAGGAAAGTATGGGGACACTGATGTTTCTTACATAGACAATACTTCTTTAACAGATAATTTACTTCCTGATAAATGTTAATC
>JABMPH010000168.1 GCA_013203805.1 Bacteroidota bacterium
TTTAGTTGGTATTATTGAAAGTTGGCAAGTAAATTATTAATATCCAACGTGAAATTTATTCGATAATGTCATCAATGTATTTTTCCTCTTTGAAATTAAACTTTGCAAGTTCTTTCTCTAGAATCATATCACTAATAACTTCTTCCGCATTGGGTGGTATGTCGTCAATATATGCTTCTTCCGTAAATTTTATTTTATTTGAATTAGCATCCACATATGAAAATAAGAGAAACACAATAAATATTGCTGTTACCCAGATTACTGATTCCAAAGTTCTATTTGCTGAGTAATTATCTGTTTTATGTAATTTAGTCTTCATCACCTCGACTTTTTATCGTTATTATTTATTGGCAAAAATATGGTGATAGCTGATGTTGGGAAATGATTATTAGGTGGATGGGGGAGGTAATTCGGTGAACGGCTACTAATATGGTATTTCTTTCTCTCCACATGGTAACAGCATACCTGTAAAGTTACTACTTGGCAGCATAAATTAATGCTTGTTCGATCGAATAGTTTTTATTTTAGAGTATGAATCGTAATATTCCTAAACTTAATGACACCTGATCCAGCAGCTTGTAAGCCAATATATCCTTCAATTAGCACATCATCGTAAATATCTGTAGTAATTACCCCGTTAATCCATACTTGGATATGATCATTTTCGCATCTTATTTTATATGAATTCCACTTATTAATTGTCTTAACTATTGCTAGCGGACTATCCTTCATTACTATGGCTCCGGTGCGGTAATCCTGATTTGGATGTAAATCCCATATATTGATTTCATAACAATCGGTTGGAGAAATACTGTTGTTTTTACATCTAATAAAAACCCCTGAATTTATTGTGCTGTCAGGATTAAAATCTATTTCTAAAATAAAATTATTGAATGTCCGTTTTGTCATTACAAATCCCACACCACTTTCAAGGGTACCAATTAATTCATTGTTCATAAACTTCCAATTTGCATCTCCCACAATAACCCAATCATCTGTGTTTGCTTGAAATAATACATTTGAGTTTTGGCAAGCAGTAGCTAATAGTATTGTAAACGTAATCCAGTAAATGAGCTTTTTCATGTATCATATATTAGTTATATAATAAGCCAGTAAAGTTAATGAAACTTTATAAGTCACTAGTTATCAAAATTCAAAAATTTATTATGGTAGAAGACAAAGGCGAAGATGTTCTCAGAAGTTTTGTGGGTTAATCTTAACCCTGTATAACATAATATATGCTCGACTTTTTTTTGTGAGAGGGCTTCTGTTTTCTATTTCGAGTATCAAATGAGTTTGAGTTCTTGTAAAAAACAAAACCCACAACTTTCGTTGCAGGTTTCATTTTGCGGAGGGGGGGGGATTCGAACCCCCGGTACAGTTTCCCGTACGTCAGTTTAGCAAACTGGTGGATTAAGCCACTCTCCCACCTCTCCAAAAATCGGATTGCAAAAGTAATATATTGTTTTTAATCTGCAATAAAAATAATAATATTCTGAATTATTTTTATTCGCATAACCATAAATGGGAGATTTCCATCCAGTAAGTGTTTAATATACATTTGAAATCCACCTTCTTTGATGGTGGATTCTTTAATATTACATGTTTTTATTGCCAAATTTTAGCCTAATAATTTATGAAACTATTCATAAATTATTTGATTTAATAGTTAATTCAAATAACAATAAATTTAAATTTGCCACTAAAAAAATGCCAAATTGTTGTGCGCAAAATTATCTAAAATACAAATATTCAAAAAAACCTGAAATGAAAAATAGAACATTTGCCGAAAAAATATTTAATGCTTCAACCGGGAGCATTGTTTTTAAGAAACCTGATATTGTCCTCACACATGATAACACAGCAAGTATTTTTAATACTTTTAAGAAAATGGGCGGTTCAAAGGTTATTTCACCCGAACAATTATTAATAGTTCTTGATCACAATGCACCTCCAGCCAGTGCAAAAATGGCTAATCAATATCAAGCTGTTCGTGATATTGTTAAAGACCAGGGGATAACAAAGTTTCATGATGCAGGTAAAGGCATTTGTCATCAAATAATGGCCGATTATGCAAAGCCAGGAATGGTGATTGTTGGAAGTGATAGCCACACATGTACAGCGGGTGCTTTTAATTCATTTGCCGCAGGAATCGATCGTACTGAAGCTGCCGGTTTATGGAGTCAGGGTGAAACATGGTTTAGAGTTCCTGAAAGTATTAAAATTACTTTAAATGGAAAGCTTAATGAGGGCGTTTATGCTAAGGATATTTCGCTGTGGATTATTGGTATGATCGGATCGAGTGGAGCTGATTACATGTCAATTGAATATCATGGAGATGGAGTGAAAACACTTACAATCGATCAACGGATGACACTTGCAAATCTGGCTTCAGAAATGGGTGCAAAAAATGCAGTATTTCCATGTGATGATGTACTTCAAAAATTTCTTGGAGAAGAAGTTGAAGGTATTTGGGCAGATGATGATGCAACATATCTTAGAGAAATTGAGATTAACTTAAATGATATTTTTCCACTTGTTGCTGCTCCACATCATGTTGATGATGTAAAAGCAGTTGCCGAAGTTGCCGGCAATGTTCTGCATGAAGCCTTAGTTGGGACTTGTACAAATGGTCGGCTTGAAGATCTTCAGATTGTTGCTGAAATTCTTAAAGGCAAAAAAATACCTGAAGGATTCCAGATGGTAATTGTTCCTGCTTCTCAAAAAATATACATGCAAGCCATGCGTGAGGGAATAATCGAGATATTAATGGAAGCAGGTGCCAATGTACTTGCATCGTCATGCGGACCATGCTTAGGAACAGGGCAGGGGATACCTGCCGATGGATATAATGTGATATCCACAGCTAACCGAAATTTTAAAGGCAGAATGGGAAATAAAGAATCATTCGTGTATTTAGCTTCTCCTGCTACTGTTGCGTATTCGGCCTTAGCTGGTAAAATTGTTGATCCTAGAGGTATTACAACCAATGATAGATTTCCTTATTCAGTTGAACAAACAAATACGGTAACTATTGATGAATCGGATAATAGAAAATTTGATAATGTTTGGAACTATACCGATGCCAATGATCTAAATACAGATCAAATGTTTGCTGGAAACCTCACTTATAGCGTACTTAGCTCTGAGCCAGATAAAATTATGCCACAGCTGTTCAAAGGGTTTGATGTAAACTTTACGGATAATGTGGCGGAAGGAGATATTATTATTGCCGGATCAAACTTTGGCTGTGGTAGCTCTCGTGAACATCCCGCTGTTGGATTAGCTCATGCTGGCGTTAAGGCGGTAATTTGTGGCTCAGTTAATAGAATCTTTTATCGTTCATCAGTAAACCAGGGACTACCTATAATTATACTTCCTGATGCAGTTAAAGAGTACAAAGCAGGTGATAGTGTTAACATAAATTTTGAAGACGGTATAGTATCAATTGGTAAAAAGGATTTTAAGTTTGCGGCCTTACCAGATAAGCTTTTGAGAATCTTTGAGTCAAACGGCCTTGTTAACTATATAAAGGATAATGGATAGTGTCTTTTTTTTCACTACTAATTTATAACAGTTATAAATATTCAAATTATGATATAAATCATGTTTTATAGGTTTCTTTACGATTAGATACTTTGTAATATTGCAGACATAAATCATATAAATTGAAAAAAAGCAAATTTTCAGTAGTCATAAGAAAAATGTTAGTGACATTTATGTCACTAGCATTCTTTTATTTGGTTATTGGAGATTTGATAATATATCACCAAAAGGCTATTTTCAATTTTGACGCGTTTGCCGGTCAACCCATTAACAAACCTGATAAATCAGATAAAGGAAGCCTTTACAAGTTAAAGGATAAGAAAGACAGAGTTCTTGTTATATTCCTTACGTTTGTTTCTGAACACATTGATATTCATGGCAGTTTTTCATGCACATCTTATGTGATTGTTGATTTTAAATGCGTTATTCAACACTTAATTTATCGACCTTCCTCGGCCGTTAATTTTAGAGGACCTCCCTTATTTTTATAATTATCCCATTTTTATAATATTCTTTGGATAACTTCCAATTAATGCTTCATTACTATTTAATTGAGTTATCATTATTATTGAAATTACACATAGTGTAATTAGGGATAAAGTTAAATCAGAAAAAATCAATTTTTCTTGAAAATCAATTATTGACAATACAATTTTATTTCTGAAATTATTTTCACATTAACAATTATCAAAAAATTATTAAAATGAATAAAACGATACACACATTAATTTTTATCCTAGCTATTGGATTATCAAGTGTTCTTGGACAAAGCAAAGAATATACTTCTGATACTTTATCAATGTATCCTGGATATTCAAACGACATATACTATAGTATGAGCGAAGGTGAGGTTGCAAATATTCCAAGAGCTGGATGGGACATAGCTTTTTTTACTGCACCTTTTAGTGCCGGTATCATCATCAACGAAGGAAACGGAGCTGGGCTATATTCATATCCAAACGGAGATACATCTTCATGGGCACATGTTGATACATCAGGAATGTCATCATGGACTCCTCTTTATAATAGTCCTGAGTATTGGGAAGATGGTGCATTTAATAAAAATGCTACAGGTCATCCTGATTATGGTTGGGGAATTTATAATATGGTTACTCATAGTTTAACAGGCGATTCAATATATATAATAAATCTTCCTGAAGAAGGAATTAAAAAATTATGGATTGTCAGTAAAATTTCTGTTGAAAATACCTATAACATTAAATATGCTGATCTTGATGGATCAAATGAACATACAGTAGCAATTGATATTAAACCATACGTAAGTAAGAATTTTATTTATTATTCGTTAACAAACAATTCAATTGTTGATAGAGAGCCAACAGCTAGTTGGGATATTATGTTTACAAAATATATCGATTTTACAGAAACTATGTCGGGTGAAATGACAGAGTATCTTGTAACCGGTGCTACGAGTAATGTCGATCATTTTGCAAGTAAATTTTATCCTGTACCTGAAGACTTTGAAGATTGGGCATCTAAACCTCTTGATTCATTAAAAAATTCAATAGGGTATAACTGGAAATCTTTCGATATGTCTACATTCCAGTGGATTGTAGAAGATTCAACTGTTTTCTTTGTTAAAAGTGGAGAAGGAGATATATATAAGCTTGTATTTACATATTGGCAAGGTTCATCTACCGGTGTTTTTGCATTAAATAAGAAACTGGTTTCGCTGTTGGATATTGGTGACATTAATGAAAGTAACAGTATGTTTTCAATTTATCCAAATCCAGCCAGCCAAAAGATTAACATTGATAACCAAAGTAGTTTCAAAGGCAATTTGATAATCACCGACCTAAGTGGAAGAACAGTTTACTCATCTTTGTTAAATAATAATAATGTTATTAATGTTAGTGATTTTTCAAAAGGACTCTTCTTTGTTACTATCTACAATGATACATTTAAAGAAACACAGAAATTAATTATTAATTAAAATATACCTAGCATGACAATATTTAGTGTGACTACTGGAATATTGTGAATACCATATTGTTATGTTATTTAAGCCTGCTGCAGATTGTTAGTACTGCGGCAGGCTCTTTTTTCATTTTTTGGTTTAACAAATATGAAATACCCTCTATATAAATGTATATTGCTCTTGTTGTTACTTCCGATTTTTGGGGTGGCACAGGAATCTAGAATACAAATTTTAGATAATATCAATAAAGAGCCTGTAGCTTTTGCAAATGCTGTTTTAACACCTCTTAAAAATAATACTATTCTGGCGGGTTATATCTCCGATATCAATGGTGTAATATTAGCAAATGTTGAGCAGAAGTCTATTCTTAAACTTACTTATATTGGCTTTTTAGATCATGTAGATACAATATTACCCGGAGAAAATAAAACAATTTATCTACGCATGGCTTCATATAATGTTGACGAAATTGTTGTTACAGGTCAATATGATGAATCAAGGCAAGATAAATCAGTATATAAAGTTAAAGTTATTAACTCCAGGGAAATACAAAACCGTGGTGCTGTTAACCTTAAAGAGATGCTTTCCACAGAATTAAATATACGAACCAGTCAGGACAATGCTTTGGGGTCTTCTATTACAATGCAGGGATTGGGAGGAGAGCATGTAAAGTTTCTTATTGATGGTGTTCCTGTAATAGGTCGTGAAGCCGGCAATATTGATATGGATCAGCTTAATCTTCAGAATATTGACCATATAGAAATTATCAACGGACCAATGTCGGTTGCATACGGTAGCAATGCCCTTGCAGGAGTAATTAATATTATTACCAAACCTCCCGATAGACTTTTGTTTTCTTCAACATTAGATGCTTACTATGAATCGGTAGGCGTTTACAACTTAAATTTAGCTGCCTCGGGAAGAGCAAAAAGGAATTCCTTTGGTATTACAGCAGGCAGGAACTTTTTTGATGGTTATCAAGCACCGGGAACTTCATGGGGTCAAAGATGGAAACCAAAAGAGCAATATAACTTTTCTGCAGATTATAAGTATGATTGGGATAATGCTCATTTTAAAGTTGGTGCTACATACTTCAATCAGGAACTTAGAGATAATGGTAAATTGCAAGCACCATGGTACGAAACAAGGATTGATACTTATTTCTTTACACAAAGAATTGTTTTACGATCAGATTTTAAATATAAATTTAATGATCGGTCAAGGATAAATGCAATTGCCTCCTTTTCAGATTATCATAAAATTCGAAGTACTTATTATAATGACCTTACTGTTCTGGAACAGTATCCTATTACTGATCAGCAGGATACCACAGAATTTCGAGATGTGCTATTAAGGGCTGATTATAGTTTTGGAAATGAAAATAGCAAGGTAAAATTTCAATCGGGAATTGATTTGAATAATGAAACCGGAACAGGTAAACGTATCACTAATAGTAAGCAAGAAATAGGTGACTATGCTGCATTTGCTAGCATGAATTATACTCCAATACCGGTTTTGAATATTCAGCCTGGACTACGTTTTATATACAATACAAAATTTGAGGCTCCAATCGTATATTCATTAAACGTAAAATACGACTTATCAGAATTTGTTTCTGTGCGCGGTTCGATTGCTAGCGGATTTAGAGCACCATCACTAAAAGAATTGTATTTGAATTTTGTTGATATAAATCACGATATTCATGGGAATGAAAATCTAAAAGCTGAAACATCAGTAAGTACAAACATATTTGTTCAGTACAATAGTTCACCTTACCAGGCATATGTATGGGGATTAGAGATGAATTTATTTAATAATAATATTAAAGATAATATCCAGCTTATACCTCTTAGCGGAAACACACTATATTATACTTATGTTAATGTTAATAGGTTTATAACCAGGGGTATTGAACTTAATTTCAATAATAATGTTTATCCGTGGCTTACAGTTAAATTTGGTTATACCATCACTGGACAGAAAATTGACTATGAGGGACTCGAAAGCTCTAAATTTGAATTTTATACTGGTTTTAATACAACAGCAACTTATAGTTTGAAGAAGTGGGATATGAATTTATCCTTATTTTATAAGTATAATGGAAAATATCCACAATTATACTTTGTTGAGGTGGGAAAACCACTTGATATTGAGATAATGGAAGCTTATAATACCATGGATATTACGCTGGATAAATGGTTTTGGAAGCGGAGAATAAATCTACAGGTTGGGGGCAAAAACCTATTTAATGTTACAAATATAAATGTAGTTGGAGGAGGCTCTGGAGGTGGAATCCATTCCGGTAGTGGACCAGCCCCTGTAAATTGGGGTAGAACTTTCTTTATCAGGTTACAATTTAAATTCAACAAATAATGATAAAAAATATTTTAGCAACCTTACTAGTATTTCTGATCATTACATCATGCTTTAAAAAGGATGAGATGATACCCGCACACGAGCCTGGTGAGCTCACAACTGTTGTAATTCCAATGACTATGTACTATTCAAATCAAGTATATTTTAATTTGGAAAGAAATGAGATGACGGGTATAAATGACCGTGAAGTATTTGACCTGAATTTTGATTGTGATGATACATCAACCATTATAAGACTTAATACAGCAAATTTTGCACGAGCTGGTGTTACGAATTTTGAAAACCTTGAGGATGTTAACGATACAACTGGATTAAATTGGTTGTTTGATGGTTCTTCGGGAGATATTGACTCTTTGGCTATTGATGGTTGGATAAATATTGTTGGAGATGATACTACTTATAGCAATAAAGTATTCGTTATAAATCGTGGCTTTAGCTCATTGGGAATTCAATTAGGATTAATAAAGGTGAAGTTTACGCAACTTAAAAGCAACAAATACTATTTTACATATTCCAAAATGGATAATAGTGGACTTGTAGTTGCTGCTGTTGAAAAGAATAATTTGCATTTATATACTCAGTATTCCTTTGTGTCGGGAACAGCTGATCAAGTTGAACCTTTGGAAACAGATTGGGATTTACTATTTACAACCTATACAACAATGCTCTATACAACTGAGGGGGATGCTTATCCTTATCTTGTTAACGGAGTACTTCAAAAATATAACAAGGCCAATGTAGCGTTCGATACTACTCTTGTATTTAATGAAATAACCCTTGCTGATACTGCTTCACTCGACTTCTCATATTCATTTGACAAAATAGGATATAATTGGAAAAAACTTATTGGCGATGTAAACACTGGTAATGTAAGTTATGAGATAAATGTAAATTATAACTATATTGTAAAGGATAGGAATTCATACTATTATAAGTTAAGATTTGTTAATTTTTATAAAATTATTTCCTATGATCCTCTTGAGGTGGAAAAAGGATATCCTACTTTCGAGTACCAGTTACTATAGGTCTTTTAGTGTTTTTGAAGTGCCTTATATATAGTGGTTTATATGCTTGATCATCATCATCGTGGTCAATGTACAGTTATTACTTCAATAAAAACTTGTCGGCCGTTTTAATAAAAACGGTACTTTTGCCGCGATTTTTTAATGCCGGGATATTAATGAATTTATCAAACGACAATAACTTAATGCCTAAGGCGTTCAACAATATATTACAACCATTACTGCCAAAACTAATCATTTGAAAAAATTCAAATATAACTATTTATTACTTCCTTTTTTCCTAATTGTAGGCTATTTCCTTCTTCTGTATAGTATGCCAAAATACTCCGGGCAGTATTTATTTATGGTGATATTAATATTAGCCGATTTCTATTTATGGTCTTCAGTTAAAAAACAGGTTTTCAACTATCGTCACTGGCTTCGAATTCTGATAATTTTTGTTTATTGGTTATCATTAATACTATTGATTATTCTGATTGTTGGCTCAGCACTGATACCTGTAATCCACTGGAATGATGCGTTGCGAACTTATATGGTCGGAACCATACTGATTTTTTACACAGCTAAAATACTCCCAATAACATTTTTAATACTTGCCGATATTGTAAGAGTCATTCAAAAGCTTTTCTTAATTGGGAAAAAGGTTGAACGTGAGCAAATAAACCAAAAAACAGAGGATGACGGAATAACTCGTAGTAAGTTTTTGCAGTATGCAGGATTTGTAACCGGAGGATTAATACTGGGAACTATGTTCACAGGAATGCTTAAATGGGCGTATGAATTTCGAATCATTAAACAAAAGATAGCTTTTTCAAAATTACCTTCAGATTTGTCAGGATTCAAAATAGTTCAAATTTCAGATATTCATCTGGGTAGCTGGGCTTCGAAAAAACCTCTGCAACGTGCTGTTGACATGATAAACGAATTAGATCCCGACATTATACTTTTTACCGGTGACCTTGTAAATTATGCAACCAATGAAGCAATTGGATATGAGGATATACTTTCACAACTTCATGCTAAAAATGGCGTTTATGCAGTTCTTGGAAATCATGACTACGGTAACTATGTATCATGGCCATCAGATAAAGCAAAGCAGAAAAACATGACCCAGCTTTATGAGTTTTTCGATAATGTTGGATGGAAGTTGCTAAATAACCAAAATGAATTAATTGATACTGCAACCGGGCAGCTTGCAATTATTGGGGTCGAAAACTGGGGTGCTAATCCCAGATTCCCTAAATATGGCGACCTCGATAAAGCTATACTAGGTACTGAAAATGCCGATGTTAAGATATTAATGACCCATGACCCATCACATTGGGATAAGGTTGTCATGCCGGGAAATTACGATATCGACCTTGCCCTTTCGGGACATACACATGGATTCCAGTTTGGTATTGAAACAAAGGAAATTAAATGGAGTCCGGCAAAATTAATGTATAAACATTGGGCTGGATTATATGAAGACGAAAATAAAACAGGAAAGTATATTTATGTAAATCGCGGTTTAGGCTCAATTGGTTACCCCGGACGAATTGGAATGCTACCTGAGATTACATTAATTGAATTGGAAAAGGCGTAGAAGACAATGTTGTAATGAAACAAATAAAATGATACAATATAAGAATGATATAACCCGCCAATGTGTTTTAAAATTCGACACAGTTATTAAAACATTCTCAATGTAAATACATCATAGATTAATAATTGGACAATTCTGAAGTTAAAAAAACCTAATAAACTTGACATTTGATTATAATTAATTATACATTTGACCCAATTAATTTTAATGCCTATGTTAATTAATCAATAAAGCTCCCCGCTGGCACTCTTCATTTTACAAAAATGGATAACGTGCATCTAAGATTGTAATTTACAATCTTTAAATTAATTAATATTTTTTCGATCATGTAATCTTTTTCAAAATGAAAACGCATGAAATTAATAGATAGAATTTTACTGGCAACTGACTTCAAGGGCTCATCTGAAAATCTTGTTAGAAACGCTATTGAGTTAGCAAGAGCTTATGAATCAAAAATTGTTCTTTTACATGTTCTCCCGGATGAAAAATATGAATCAAAAGCAAAATATGTAATTGAAGAAGCAGCAAAGAAACAATTGGATAAAATTAGAAATTGGATTTATGCTGAAGGAATCAAAACGGAAACCCCTATTCTGGAACATGGGAGTTTTTCTGAAAGGATTATTCAAACAGCAAATTTAATTGATGCAAATGTTATAGTTATAGGATCAGGAGAACCTAACAAGACGGAATCGATTCGCCTTGGGCATACAGCAGAATTAGTTGTTCAGCAAAGTGATAGGCCAGTATGGGTTGTTAAAAATAATACACCTTTTAAAATAGCAAGTATATTATGTCCTGTGGATTTTTCACCTGAATCTGAACTCGCATTAAAAAATTCAATTCTAATTGCACGTAGATTTAATGCCGAATTAAATATAGTTAGTGTTATTCAATTGCCTTACCATAAAACAACCGGTTTAAAAGTAGACTGGGAAGAGAAATATGAAACTAGTCGATCAGAATACATTAAAGAGTTTAACACCTTCCTGAAAAAGTTCAATTTAAAATCGATGGATTGGGAAAAAGAGGTAATGGTTGGTGATCCATCAATTGAAATACTAAAAGCTCTCTCAAATTATGAATCTGATTTGGTAATAATGGGTTTTACTGGAATGTCAAGTATGAATAAGGAGCTACTAGGCAGAACAACTAAAAAAGTAATAAGGCAGCTTCCCTGTTCTTTCATAACCTTAAAGTCAATAGATATTATTGCATTAAAACTCGAAAATAGAATTCAAGGTTTGGAATATCACTATAATAGCGGAATGCAACTTTTGGAAGATGGCTTTTTTAATGATGCAATTAATGAGTTCAAAGCTTGTCTTACCATTAACGATATGCACCTGCCTACTTTAAAAGGAATTGCAACGTGCTATGAAGAACTGGGGGAAATTGATAATGTGGAGAAATATAATAATATGGAAGAGGAGATATTATCGAGGGTTTGGGACTATGATGAATAATTAAACTATTTTCGATGACCTAACTTTCTGTTAATAGTCCAATTACGCTAATTATTGAAAGGTACCATTTTTCATTATCTTCATTCCATTGAAATCTAACTATTTGGTCTTTAATTAGTTTTGTTGCAGTGTCTTTTGTTATTTATTCAATCATTCATTCATTTTATCCCTAAAATCGATATCTTTGCTACTCAAAAAATCTAAACATGGCTTTTATTAATTCCTTCGAAAAAGAGGGCAACTTCTTATTTAAACATCGTGGAGAAATTCCAATCATCTTATTCTTGTTAGCTATTCCGGTTGTTTACTTTACTGGTTCAAATAGCTTTGGGCAAAACACCCAAAATATTTTGATGTGGATAGCCATTGGTTTCAGTGTTCTGGGATTTATAATTAGGGCAATATCAATAGGAACTACACCAAAAGGAACTTCAGGTAGAAATACGAAGGAGGGACAGGTGGCTGAATCATTGAACACAACCGGTATATATTCAACTGTGCGTCATCCTTTGTACTTGGGTAACTACTTTATGTGGATAGGAATAGTATTGTTTACTTTCAATATTAGTTTTGTTGTAATTGTTACTCTGGCCTTTTGGCTCTATTACGAGCGTATTATGTTTGCCGAAGAACGATTTCTGGAACGCAAATTTGGTGATGCATATATGAATTGGGCCAATAGAACACCTGCTTTTATTCCTTGTTTGAGGAATTTTAAGAAAAATGTAGTCCCGTTTTCACTTGTTAGTGTTTTACGTCGTGAATATTCAGGTGTTATGGCCACTGTTGTGGGGTTTGTATTTATTGATGATTTGCGAAGATATTTTGCAGATGGAAATTTTGAAATATATACACCTTGGCATTATGCACTCCTTGCATCAATTGTAATGGTAATAGTCCTTCGAAGTCTTAAGCACTATACCAAAGTGTTGAAAGAGGAGGGGAGATCGTAGTCGGATATTTCAATGGTAATTAGCATATAGTCAAGCGGCAATATTCCAAGTGGGGTATGAACTGCAATTTCAGAGGTGCATAATGCTCTTGACTCACAGGTGTAAACAACAGGAATCCCTTTACTATTCCACCTGCCTCCTGTTTTTGCAGCACCTTTTCCACTTAGATCATTACTGTATTTTGCTTTTGTTAATCTATAAACAATCATGCTAATACACCATGTTCGATCCGTGTAAGTTCTTCTCTGATTATTTGAATTCCAAAGGAACTGTCGAGTAAGCTGATTGGTTCAATATTGCCCATGCTTATATTTCTTGATTTTAACCAGATATTATAATTGTCCTGACTTCCCATAACTTCAACACCATATTTGTTAAGCATGGTAATTGAAATGATTCTTTCAGAGGATGTAGAATTAAATGTACCTCTCTCTTTTTTGTATCGCTGCATCGATCTTTGTTCGTATATTTGACCTCCTAACAAATTATATTATGTCAATAAAAATCATAGTACTTGGAGCTGGATTAGTAGGTAAGCCGATTGCCCTCGATTTGGCAACCGATAGTAATTTCGAAGTAGCAGTTGCAGATATTAGTTCTGGCAGATTAAACGAAATCAATAATAATCGAATTAAAGTTACAAAGGCCGATCTTCAAAACAAGAAAGAACTTTTAGAAATACTTAAACCATTTGATTTTGTGATTAATGCGGTTCCTGGATTCATGGGCTTTGCCTGCCTTAAAAATTGTATTGAAGCTAAAAAAGACATCGTTGACATAGCATTCTATCCAGAAGATGTTTTTGAATTTTCCAACCTGGCAAGGGAAAATAACGTGAGAGTAATTTGTGATATAGGAGTTGCTCCCGGCATGAGTAATTTGTTGACCGGTTATGCTGCTTCAAAACTTGATAAGGTTGAAACCGTTGATATTTATGTTGGTGGTTTACCAAAAATAAGAACCAAACCATGGGAGTATAAGGCAGTTTTTTCACCGAGTGATGTTATTGAAGAGTATACCCGTCCGGCACGAATTGTGAGAAACGGAAAGATAGTAACGGTGGAACCATTAACGGAAATTGAATTACTTGAATTTGAAAAAATCGGTTCGTTGGAAGCTTTTAATAGCGATGGGTTAAGGTCTTTGTTGTTCACTATTAAAGCGGATAATATGAGCGAAAAAACTCTCCGTTATCCGGGATATGCTGAGAAAATCCAACTTCTTAGTGATAATGGTTTTTTTAGTTCTGAAAAAATTGAAGTTGAGGGACAATTGGTTTCACCGCTTGAATTAACCTCAAAGTTATTATTCGACCAATGGAAACTTGGCGAAAAAGAAGAAGATATTACTGTAATGCGGATTATAGTTGAAGGAATTGCATCTGGTAAAAGAACGCGTTATAGCTTTAATTTATATGATGAATATTGCAATGAATCAGGTATCCACTCCATGGCTCGAACAACAGGTTACACTGCTTCAACGGCTCTACGCCTGTTAGCCGAAAACAAATACAATCAAGTTGGAATAAGCGTTGGCGAAATGATGGGCAAGGATGAGTCAGTAGTTAACTTCATGCTCGCAGGACTAAAAGAGCGCGGGATTATCTACGAAAGTAAAATCGAATATCCAAACAATGACTAATAATGACTATTAATGACAACCAATGACAACCAATGACAACCAATGACCACCAATGACAAACAAAGACAACAAATAAAAAAA
>JABMPH010000169.1 GCA_013203805.1 Bacteroidota bacterium
AACCTAAAATCCGCATGTCTATGTTTTTTTAGGTAAACACACTTTTTTGAGGTAGCCTTTATGCTATCAAGGATAATAAGTTTTGATTACTTGAATGATTTTATCAATAAACTCATAAAATACAGTAAATCTGTTGTTATGCGTTTTTTAAATACAATATTCTAACCTAACCCTTATCGGATTTTAAGTAGTAAACAGGAAAACGGCTTGGCGATAAATCTTTTTAAATATCAGGTAATGAGCAGTATATATTCAAAACATTTTGTCTTCCCCTTACAAGCCATTTTGAGGGGAGAATCACAAACCGAAAAATGAATTTCTTAATCCTAAAGTTTGGTTGCAACAGTTTGTTTCCTATGGAGAACAGTTTTATTACAGAAGAGAACACATTTCTGCACATTGCAGTAAATATCATGTACACAGTATTTTCGTTAAGGTTGGAGAAAGGGAGGCAATTCCATGCAAAATCATTCTTCAAAACATCAAACTCCTTTTCTGCAGCACCACGTTGGTTATAAAAATTGAAAACTTCTATGTCCGACATTTCATAATCATTTGTAATGATTGCCTTGTATAAAAATGCTTCGTTGGTAAACAGATTAACCTGTCCATCTTTTCGGGGCACTTTCATTACGACTAAGCGATAGGAAGAAAGTGGTATGTCTTTTTTTCTTAGGCTTCTAGATCGGTGAAAAGGTGTATATGTTGTACTACCCATAAGTAGTTCTTCATTATTGATCTTAACTGGCATCCATTCGTTTATGTTATTGATAGCTTCCGCTACGGTTTGGTCGATACGGGCTTTTATATATAACTTGTTTGCATATTTCTTTGCCGCTTCAATTACTTGCAACTGATAACTTGCACTGTCTGCCCTGAAGACATCAATTATAATACCTTCACTTTTGAGCAGTTTAAACATTCTGTTTACTGTCTTTTCCTGATAGGTTTGGGCATCACTGTTCCCATTTCTGTTTTCAACATAAACAATCTTATCTCCAATAATCCCAACACCAGGGCAATAACCTTTTTGTCTTATGTAGCTCATTCTAGAGTCTGATTTTTCAGTTGTTATGATTGTATTGTCATAATCCAGAATGATGGACTTATTATCCAGTCCCCCAATCTTCTTTATCAATTTAATATTAAGTTTGTTTAAAGCCATATTAATACCAAAGTCATGTGTTTTGCCAGAGTATTTTGAAACTAATGTACGCTGTGGTTTTGCAAGTTCCTTTAATCTCTTTAAAACACTATCCGAACTTGGAACTGAGAAATAGGGTATATTCTGAATGTAATTTTTAAGGTTGATTGATAAATCTTCGATACAATCCCCTCCACAAAATGGAATTGCCCATAAAGAATATATAATGTCCTTCCATGTATATTTGGATTGGTTTGGAAGATCACAGAGGTAGGAGTTCATTAATTGCCCAACTTGTTTCTGATCCAGAAACTGGTAAACAAAAGTTAATCCACCAAAAGGTGTGATTTGTTGAGGTGATTTTATTATCTTCATCGCGGTATTTGTTAGCATCACCAATATAGGTGAAAATACCGCAGCCGCAGCCTTCTAATTATGAAAGTTTTGCGGCTGTTTTTGTTAATAACATGCGGATTTTAGGTGCAAATGCGCGCCAGTTTGGGAAATCCTTTGAGTCCTTTGTGGTAAAAAAGCAAGTCCAAGTCCCCTCCCTTTGTCCCGCCCTTCATGAACTATTTGAGATGTTTCACTCCGTAAACTACGTTCAACATGACAAATTTGGCCAACAACCTTCGTGAAGACTTTCTTGAGGAAATGGTGAAACCAACCTTTGCGTTCCTAAAACCTTCGTAACTGAGCTATTGTGCAAAAAAAATCAAATCAACAGCTGGCTTCTCGTTTTCAAAATTTTGCAATATTTAAGATTTTCCTATATTTGCAATTATTTTTATTAAATCTAAATTAAAATGCCGCATTATCAAGTTCGTGGTAGTATTCCCGATAAAAGACACATTGTTTTCAAAAAACCAGATGGTAGCTTATATGCAGAAGAGCTAGTTTCTTCGGAGGGATTTTCTGATGTTTATTCAATCGTTTATCACAACCATCCTCCAACTAAAGTTATTAAATTCGATGAGCCAATCGATGTAACTCCAAAGATCGCACTTAATAAAAACCTACAAAATAGAGCCTTTAAAGGTGCTAAGGTAAAACCAGTAGATGATTATCTTGATAGTCGGAAAATTGTACTTACCAATGATGATGTAAACATCATTCTGGCTGCTCCACGTTTATCGATGACTGACTACTTCTTTAAGAATGCCCAGTGTGATGAGATGATTTTTATACATAATGGAAGTGGATCGCTTATTACAATTTACGGTGAGTTAATTTTTAAAGAAGGTGATCATCTGATAATTCCAAGAGGAACAGTTTATCAATTAAATTTTGATGGAAATAACAATAGGTTGTTCATTGTGGAATCAAATCAACCCCTCCGATTTCCCAAACGGTACATGAACAAATCGGGGCAATTGCTCGAACATTCGCCGTTTCATGAAAGAGATATCAGAACACCGCAAAAGCTTATTACATATGATGAAACTGGTGACTTCTTGATTAAGATAAAGAGCAATAATACCATATATCCATATCACTATCAAACACATCCATTTGATGCAATTGGTTGGGATGGATGCCTCTACCCTTTTGCATTTTCAATATATAATTTCGAGCCTATTACCGGTCGTATACACCAACCACCTCCTGTTCATCAAACATTTGAAACAACTGCCATGGTAACATGTGCTTTTGTTCCAAGGCTTTACGATTATCACCCCGAATCTGTTCCTGCTCCCTATCATCATAGCAATATTGATTCAGATGAAGTATTGTATTATGTTGATGGTGACTTCATGAGCCGGAATAATATTGAAAGAGGTCAAATTACCCTACATCCAATGGGGCTACCCCACGGGCCTCACCCGGGAGCAATTGAAAGAAGTATTGGTAAAAAAGAAACAAATGAATATGCCGTAATGGTTGATACTTTTAAACCACTAAAATTAACAACCTCAGCTATTGAAATTGAGGACAAAGAATACTACAAAAGCTGGCTATTCTAGAAACAGAAATTAAGAAATAAAATCAAAAAAAATGGAAAGTAAATTGAAATGTTTGCCAATTAATGGTACTGATTACATAGAATTCTATGTTGGAAATGCAAAACAAGCAGCACACTTCTACCAAAGTGCTTTTGGATTTCAGCCTGTTGCCTATGCCGGATTGGAAACCGGATTAACCGACAGAACATCATATGTACTTCGTCAGGATAAAATCACTTTTGTATTAACAGGTTCTTTAACACCCGACTCAGAAGTGGCAGAACATCACAAGCTTCATGGTGATGGCGTAAAAGTTATAGCACTATGGGTTGATGATGCAAAGCAGTCATTTGAAGATACTACAGGAAAAGGTGCTGAAGTAGATTTTGAACCCAGAACCGAATCGGACCAACATGGCGAAGTAGTTCGTTCATCCATAAAAACTTATGGGGATACAGTTCATACTTTTGTCGAAAGAAAAAACTATAATGGAACTTTCTTACCGGGATTCATTGCCTGGCAACCCGAATATAAACCTGAGGATACTGGTTTATTGTTTGTTGACCATATTGTAGGAAATGTAGGATGGAACGAGATGGACAAAGTGGCAGGTTATTATCGTGATGTTATGGGCTTTGAACAACTTATATCATTTGATGATAATGATATTGGAACTGAATACACAGCATTGCGTAGTAAGGTAATGGCAAACGACAATATGTGGATTAAATTCCCCATTAATGAGCCGGCAAAAGGTTTGAAAAAATCACAAGTTGAAGAATATTTAGACTTTTATATTGGACCCGGCCCTCAGCATGTTGCCCTTGCAACAAATGATATAGTTGCAACAATTGATGCATTGCGTAAAAGAGGTGTTGATTTCTTACATGTACCCGAAACATATTACGACACTATAATTGATAGAGTTGGGGAAATTGATGAAGATATTGAAGTATTAAAAAAACATCATATTCTTATCGATCGTGACGATAAAGGATACCTACTCCAATTATTCACAAAACCTGTTGAAGATCGCCCGACATTTTTCTTTGAGATAATCCAACGAAAAAATGCAATTTCATTTGGAAAAGGAAACTTTCAGGCTTTGTTTGAAGCAATTGAACTTGAGCAACAAAATAGAGGTACACTTTAATAAACTTCAAGATTATCATCTTTTTCTACAGTACCCGGAAGAGTAAATCGACCAAATAATTTTTTAGTAACAAGATTATATCCAAATTAAGCATAAATGATAGCAGCCAATAACCCTACATTAAAATCATGGATTGAAGTACCTGAAAACAGCGACTTCCCGATTCAGAATATTCCATTTGGAATAATTAAACCTAAAGGTAAAGAGCCTCGTCCTGCAACAAGAATTGGTGACACAGTTATCGATTTAAGTGCATTGACCGATTTTGGTTTCTTCGATGAATTAGAAATAGACAACTATGGTATTTTCCTAGCTCCTGTATTAAATGATTTTATGGAACTGGGCGCACCAATTTGGTCGGCAGTAAGGCATAAACTTTCGTCATTATTTCAATATGATAATAAGGAACTTCAGGGTAATGAAGAAGCAAAAAATATTTGCCTCTACAATATTAACGATGTGGAGATGATGCTGCCTGTTGAAGTTGGCGATTATACTGATTTTTATTCCAGTATTGAGCACGCAACAAACGTAGGTATAATGTTTCGTGATCCTGAAAACGCATTATTACCAAACTGGAAGCACATTCCAGTTGGATATCATGGTAGAAGTTCATCAATTGTGGTTTCCGGAACTGAAATTCATCGACCAATGGGGCAGACCAAGACAGATGATGCAAACAAACCATCATTTGGACCTTCCAGATTAGTTGACTTTGAATTGGAAACAGCATTTATTACGGGCAAAAGTTCAAAACTTGGCGAACATATTACTGTGGATGAAACAGATGACTATATTTTTGGAATGGTACTTTTTAACGATTTATCTGCCCGTGATATTCAAAAATGGGAATATGTACCACTTGGGCCATTTTTAAGCAAAAGTTTTGGATCGGTAATATCACCGTGGATAATTACAATGGAAGCTTTGAAACCTTTTATGGTTGATGGGCCTATACAAGATCCGCCAGTCCTACCCTATCTCAAGTCTTCAGGAAAGAAAAATATTAATATAAAGCTTGACGTTTCTCTCACGCCTGAAAATGGAGTCCCAACAATTATTTGTAATTCTAACTACAGGTATATGTACTGGAACATGAACCAGCAATTGGCGCATCACACTATTAACGGATGCAATATAAATGTAGGAGATATGTATGGTTCCGGTACGATTTCAGGCCCTACCCCTGATTCTTATGGGTCAATGTTGGAGCTTAGCTGGAAAGGAACAAAACCATTAACGCTTGTTGATGGCTCTGAACGCAAATTCATCCTTGATAATGACACCATCACCATGCGTGGTTATGCAGAAAACGATGATTACAGAATTGGTTTTGGTGAATGTGTTACTAAAATTCTCCCTTCAAAATAAGGCATATGTTACAAATCGACCCAAACGAATATAATAGTCAAAATCTGTTCCGGATATTGCAAGGTGGAATAGCCCCTCGTCCCATAGCTTTTGCATCAACTGTTGACAATAAAGGAAATCATAATCTGGCACCATTTAGCTTTTACAATATATTTGGTATTAACCCAACCACACTTATATTTTCGCCTTCACGCAGAGGCAGAGATAATACTACAAAACATACTTTAGATAACTTAAAAGAAGTGCCAGAAGTTGTCATAAATGCTGTTACTTTTGATATGGTACAGCAAATGAGCCTTGCAAGCACTGAGTATGAGAAAGGTGTTGATGAATTTATAAAATCAGGATTTACACCTTTGGAATCTAAAAATATTAAACCCCGCAGAGTCGCTGAATCACCAATACAATTTGAATGTAGGGTTAGGGAAATAATTGAAACGAGTGGTAAGCCAGGCTCCGGGAACTTGGTTATTTGTGAGATTGTTTACATTCATGTGGACGAAAAAATATTTGACGAAAACGGTGAAATTGATCCTGACAAACTTGATCTTGTTGGCCGCATGGGTGGTGACTACTATGTTAGAACCTCAGGCAATGCGAAATTCATTGTACCAAAGCCATTAACTACTCTTGGTATTGGTGTTGATGCATTACCTGATCACATCAGATTAAGTAACTATCTTACAGGAAATGACTTAGGCCAACTTGGTAATCTTGAAAAACTCCCTTCAGAAAGTGAAATTAAACTATTTCGCGCCAACACAGATGTCAAATCTTTTTCGGCTGATACACAAAAACTTCATGAATATGCTCACAACTTGATAGCTGCTAATAAAGTAACTGAAGCATTAATTATATTAATGACTAGGGTTTAATTTACTTTCTTTGCACTGGTTACTGAGGTAGTCAATATATCAGTTGGTATTTTCATGCCATCTTTTTCCATTTCCATTGCCATTTCAAGGTCGATTGTGGAGGAAATCAACATTCCTGTTGCTCTATCTACAGTCATTTTGCCAACTGTGGTCCCATTAAGCTGCATCTCAACTCCCTGAACCTCATTACCGGTAAGTATTCCTTCAATTACAATAACTGCTTGCTTACGTGTTGTTTTCAATAAAGTGTATTTAACATGTACTTTCATTTCACTATCCTTAAGCGGAACAATATCATTTTCCCAGCTATCACCAATCTTAATTTTACCATCTGGATATACAGCATAGGTACTACCTGATGTTAAATTATTGGTTAACTCACTATTATCAGTAACGCTACTAATATTAATATCTATAATATTACCTTTATTATCCATTACAATTTCTGAAGATTTTCCTATAACCTTATTCATTTCGCTCGCAACTTCAGCTCCCATACCTGAGTTCCATGTTGAAGAATCCTCCGAATCATATACAATCTCCATCCCCATTATCTTTTGGATCATGCTTATTTTATCAAATGTAAATTCCTTGATAATTTCATCACCCTCAATCTTTTTTACGGTTGATGTCATTTGAAAACTCATGTCTTGATTAAGCGCCATAGTTGAACCCATCGCCTCAAATGAAACATCCTGATCAATGTCTGACACAAATATATAACTATCACCAACACTTAGATTATATTGAAGTTGAATACTTTTTTGGGCAATAGCACTCGACATAAAAAATAAAAGCATGCCTATAAGGATGCTGAATGTAATTTGATTTTTTGATTTCATATTTGTAGTTTATTAGTATAATTAATATTTGAAATTAGAATGGTGAATCATCATCTTCATTCATAGAATTCATTTTAGATGGAAAACTTTTCATTCCGGCACTTACATCTTCCGAAGTATAACCCTGACTGCTTTGTGAAAAGTCTTCAAATCGTGCGAAATCGGCAATAAACCTAAGTTTAACATCTCCCACGGCACCGTTTCGATGCTTTGCAATAATAATTTCCGTAACACCTTGTGTTGGTGAACCATCCTCAAATTCATCAATCTTATAATATTCGGCTCTGTAGATAAAAAGAACCAAATCGGCATCCTGCTCAATGGCACCCGATTCACGTAAGTCGGAAAGTATTGGTCGCTTTGCCTGTCCCGGCCGTGTTTCAACCGCACGACTGAGCTGTGATAAAGCAAGAACCGGAATATCCAATTCCTTGGCCAATGCTTTAAGCGATCGTGATATATTACTAATTTCCTGCTCACGATTACCTTTATTTTCGGAGCCACCACTCATTAATTGCAAATAATCAACAAAAACCATCTGAATATCGTGTTGTTGCTTCAACCGTCTGCATTTTGCACGTAGCTCAAAAATAGATAACGCAGGTGTATCATCAATAAACATTTTTGCCTCAACTAAATTCGAGACCTTATCGGTTAACTGTTGCCATTCGTACCCTGCCAAATCACCCCTTTTAAGTTTATCCGACTTTATTTCTGACTCACTGGATATTAACCTTGTTACAAGCTGTACTGATGACATTTCGAGCGAAAAGAATGCAATTGGTTTTTTAAAATCAACTGCAATATTACGTGCCATATTTAAGGCAAAAGCTGTTTTACCCATTGAAGGACGTGCAGCTAAAATTATAAGGTCTGATTTCTGCCAACCAGATGTTATTCGATCAATATCAACATATCCTGATGGAACTCCGCGCATATGCTCATCCGAATCCTTAGCACTTTCAATATCCAAGATTGCCTGTTTTATCAATGAAGGCATGTCTTCGAAATTACGTCTTAAGTTTGACTCAGAAACAGCAAATAGATTACGTTCGGCTTTGTCGAGTAAATCAAACACATCCGTAGTATCTTCAAACGCATCCTTAATAATAACTGATGAAATACGTATTAGTTCGCGTTGTATATGTTTTTGGAGAATAATCCTGGCATGATATTCAACATTTGCTGTGGATGCGATACGACTGGTTAACATCGTAATGTAATATGGACCTCCTACCATTTCAAGTTCACCAGTATTCTTAAGTTCATTGGTAACTGTAAGAATGTCTACAGGTTCCGACTTTGCAAACAAACTGGCTATGGCAGCCATAATTTTTTTATGATTGTCTTTATAGAAAACTTCTGGTGAAAGAATATCGATAACAGCACTTACCGCATCTTTTTCAAGCATCATGGCACCTAATACGGCTTCCTCAAGGTCAATAGCTTGAGGCTGTACTTTCCCATGTTCAGCCATTTGCTGGGTGGTAAAATCCTTACTTTTTGTTAAGCTTGCTTTTCTTACATCTTTTTTCACATTTTCCATGCGCCCAAAATTACAAATATTGACATTTGGTTAATAATGTGTTGATAACTATTTTCGTAGATAATTTACATTACGGCCAGCCACAAAAACAACGAAAAAAAATACGCCCTAGCTAATAACAATATCAGTATCAGAAATCAATGTCATGCCGAGGTATCTTCTAAGGAGTTGAACAATTGTTACTACATCTTTCTGGCAATATATAACTATTCTATCCAATTCCTTTTCAACCCAATACACATGACCAACCATCGATCCATCGATATCGTCTTTTGGTGTGGGAATATTGAAGATTGCAGCAAGTAATTCCAATGAAGTATAATGTTTGTAGTCTCCAAATTTCCATAGTTCCATTGTATCAAGATGTCGTATTTCCCATGGTTTTTTTCCGGCAAGATTAATTATATCAGGGAGTTTAATGCCATTAACCAGCATGCGACGAGCAATGTAAGGGAAATCAAATTCCTTACCATTATGAGCGCATAACAAACTATAGTTATTACTATAGTGCTTATCTAAGAGGTCGGCAAACTCTTCAAGCAATATCTTTTCATCATCGCCATAAAAGGATTTTAGGCGAAACTCTTTACCATTCATGTATCCACAAGAGATGCATACAATTTTACCAAATTCCGCATAAATTCCAGCACTATTATACAGTTGATCAGCAGTAGAATCAGGCTTATTCCGCTTTAATAATTCAGCTTTCTTTTCCCACAAATATTTAAACTTTTCATCCAATTCACCAAAAGATGGTACTTGTGAAACTGTTTCAATATCAAGAAACAGTACATTGTCGAGTTTTAGGTCGTTAAGCATAGCATAGGTATTTATTGAAGTGAGAAATATACAAAAAAAAATATTACATTCGGCAGTAATTTTCATGCTGTGTAGAAATGAGGTCCCATATAATAATAGTTTCTGTATTTATTCTTTTTTCTCTTTTTGCTTCATGTTCAAAAGAGAAAAAAGTAATCAGTCCAGTTGTTGAGATAATTAGTCCTGGATATAGTCAATTATTTCTACTTCCCGACACTATAATTATTAAGTTTAATATTACTCATACTACTAGTATTGAGTATATTAGAACAAGTATTGATAATAAAAACTTAACACCCATATCTGAACAAAGTTTCATTTATCCTGTAGGAATCACCTACCAGGGAAATGTACAATTAGAGTTAAGTATTATTCCTGAAATTATTATGAAATCACCATATTTCGTTCATATTGTTGTGAGTGATTTCAATCAACTTCATCATTACTATTTAGAAATAGATATAAAAAATAGTGATAAAGTTTACAAAGGTTTCTTTTTAATAGATGAATCCTCGATAAACAGATTGACAATTAACTACTATGATAGCCTCGCTGAAAAGGTGTTCGACACAATTATTAATGGCGATTTCAGTGATTCTGATATTTCATCATCTTCAGAGTTACTATATATTAATATAACAACCCCTGATCTTTCAAGATCTTTTAACATTAAAAATGGAAATCTGGAATGGACTCAGATGCCTCAACTCCCTTATCCTGAATTTACGGGAATTACAGTAGATGACAATATGGTATATTTAAGTACGGCAATTGGAAGGATAATAGGACTTACAACTAATGATGGCCTTCAAGTTTTTACAACGCTGGTTTTACCTGACACAATTCCTCACAATGTTTGTGTTACTAATAATTATTTATTAGCAGACTTCACTCTTCGACATTCCCAAAAACAAGTTTGGGTTTCGTACTACAAACAAACAGGCAGCAAATATCAAGTGTTTCCAACGGATTACAAAACAGAAAATATGTACTACAATGATGTATCTGATAAAATGATTTTATTTTGCAACAAACAAAATACAGGACAAGTCATAACTTTTGATATTGTAACTAATATAACCCTGGGTGAACCAATAATATTTGATAATAACATAAATCATAGTTGTAGAATAGATAACGATAAATATCTGTTTTCAAGTGAAAAATCAATTTATCTGTTCAACTATTCATACAATTCGTTTGTCAAAGTTTACCAAACAAATCAGGATATTGTAGATTTGGATTTTGATGTTTTGTCAAATAAGGTGTTTGTTGTACAATCACAAAAATTAGAAATTATTACATATCCCGATTTTAATTATATAACTTCCATTGAATCAGAAAATACATTAAAATCAATTGAGCTATTATATGGGTATTAAGATTTAGCCTGAATAATTAAAATGACAGAATCGTTTTAATATCAAAATAATGAATTACTAGAATACTAATATGTGAAATAATTTTTATCATTTTTTACTAAAATGAGTGTATTTTATAGTATCTACATTGCGCTAACCCTTTGAAATAGTCCACTATATTGTCAGGTTCAGACGTTTCACATCCGCAATAAATTAAACTCATGAATATATGAGCTTGGGAGAAGATGTAAGTTAAATTTTTAATTTTGTATTTTGAGTTGCCACAAAAAAATTGAATGCATTCAAATTATATATTGAGTTGTCATTAATCTGTTAAACAAAACTAACCAGAATTAAGATGAGTAAATTATTAGAGCATTTTGCAAGCTTTAGAAAGAATATCATTGGGGATGATATTGAGTTTGAGACTCCCTATGGTAAAAAAAAGATGATTTATGCTGATTGGATTGCAAGTGGTAGATTGTATAGACCAATTGAAGATAAGATGACCAATATTATTGGGCCTAATGTTGGTAATACACATACCGAGACAACCGAAACTGGCACATTAATGACAAACGCATATCATACTGCTCATCAAATTATTAAAAAACATGTGGGAGCTGATAAAGATGATGTAATAATTACAGCTGGGTCAGGGATGACTGCTGTTGTAAATAAATTTCAACGAATACTTGGTTTGAGAAATTGCAGTAAACATAGTAAGCAAAATCCTTGCTTGCCAAAAGAAGATCAACCTGTTGTTTTTATAACCCACATGGAGCACCACTCTAATCATACTTCATGGCTTGAAACTAGTGCAAAAGTTGTAATTTTAGAGCCCGATCACGAAAATATGGTTAATCCGAAAGAGCTGGTAAAACAACTTGAAATCCATAAAAATTTCAAAACAAAAATCGGGTCATTCACAGCAGCATCAAATGT
>JABMPH010000017.1 GCA_013203805.1 Bacteroidota bacterium
GTACTGATGGTTTTGAGAATTATAGACATATTGCTATTTATGATCCAAATAGTATGCCTGTTTCTGGTTTGTTGCCTGCTGATGTTGGATGTGCGAATAGGACTGGAAAACGTAGGTGCGGTGAAGCGATTGTTAAGGTTCCGTTTTTTAATTTTGTAAATGTTATTTTTGTTATATTGATGATTGGTTTGACTTATATCGCTTTAACTAAATTTTCGGTTTCAAAGAAATAATGAAAAAAATATTTTTTTGTTTAATTTTCCTTTTTTTATTTTCTTTTGCTTTAGCTCAAGTTTCTTCTTCGACTCAGACTTCTTTTAGTATTGCCTCAGATGCTACTGATGGAGCACTTGATGAGGCAGATTCGTCGAGTAACTCTTTTAAGATTGCTGTCTTTGTCATTTTGGTCTTGATTATCTTGGTGGTTCTTTATTCTTTAATTAAGAAGCGAAAGGTTAGTGGTAAAAAGAAGGATGTTAAACGTAAAAAAAGGAAATAATTTATAAATAGGTTTTACTTGTTTTTATTATGAAAAGGTTAGGTGTGTTTTTTTTGTTTGTTTTTTTTGTTGCCATAGTTTCGGCTGCGAGTTTTGAAGTGCATAATATTTCTATTGATACTAGTTATCCTTATAATCAAAATTTGAAAGGAACGATGAATGTTTCTTTTACGGATGTTCCTGCTGATACTGTTTTTTGGACGAATAAGAATCAGAGTGTATTGTTGATGGATATATTGAATGCAAATGGTTTTGCTGATAGTTTTTGCGATCCGTATGGTTGTTCTACTAAGTATGATATTTTAGGGGAAGTTTCTTCTTTGGAGTTTGATCTTGGTTTGGGGGAGGATGTGTTTTGGGGATTTTCTTTGACGGGTGAGCGTGTTAATATACTAGATCTTTCTTTTGAGATGGAAAGTGATTTTTCGGAGAGTGAGAATGTTCCTTTGATAATGAATTTTTTGGAGTCACCGGAGGATGCTTATTATAATGAGTATTCTAATCTTGATTATAGGGAGCCATATTATGGTTGTTATAAGTCGAGTAGTAGGGTTCTTGGCCCAAAGATTGGTTCTACTACTTATTGTTCAAAGATTGCAACTTACGAGACAGATAGGTTAATTGTTGGTGCTGATGTTAGTTTGGAGGGTGCGAGTGGACAAAATCTTACGATGACACTTTTTGATCCCGATTTACCTGGTGGTGGTAGGAGTTGTTCATATGACCCTAGTGGTTCGTATAATTATTGTTCAATTGATTTTTCTGAATCTGATTTGTTAGAGGCGAGTACTTATTATCTTTGTGTTGGAGCTGAAGAAGGAAGTGTTGATTATAAGTTATATATGGATGAGTCTTCTAAGAACTATTGTGGTTTTAGTTATACAGGTAATCAGTTGAATACATCTGCTGCATTGTCTCCTAATAAAACTAAGAATTATGCATTCTTTCTTCAGGAAGCTATTTATGCTGATGCATCGGGTTTGGCTGATTATAATTTTTCTGCCTTGGATGGAGCTTTGAATGCCTTTATTTCCTGGAAATATAGGAATGATTGTTCTGGTGGTTGTGTGTTTCCAATAAAGCTTCGTGCGGGTGTTCCTCAGCAAATTGGGGTTAAGAATTTTTCAGTTTCTTATTATATTGAGGATGATGGGGAATATGATAAGTTTAATATTTCTGAGTTGAGTGTTGAATACGCCTTGATGGATTTTTCTGGAGTATTAGATTTTGATTATTTGGGTATTTTGATGAATGAAACGGGGAATTATGAATTCTATGTTGGTGATAGTAGTATTTTGAATGAGACGATAAGGATTACACCGGCTCCAATTATTGAGGGTATTTTTCCGGTAACGGTTCCGGCGGGAATTAATGTTAAAATTACTGCAGATATAGATTATGATAATCCTAATGCATCCTTGTCTTATCTTTGGAATTTTGGTGATGGGAGTAGTCAGACGACGACTGTTCCTGAAGTTTATCATTTGTTTTCAAATATAACTGAATATGAGGTTCAGGTGACTGTGACTGCAGGAAATTTAACTAATTCAAGAAAGCAAGTGATTACAACGATTAGTCCTAAAAATTATGTTAGTTTGATTTATGGTCAGGTGGGTGTTAATTTGAATAATACTCTTAATAATATTAGTCGTTTTCCTGCTTGGCAACAGAGGGTTTTAGAAAAGTCTCTTGATATTATGACTTATCAGGATAAGTTAAGTCGTATTGGGCACAAAATTAATGAAGCTTTTGACGATGCAGATTATCTTGAGATTGCGGGTATGTTGGTTGATTTAGATGTGCCAAAGAAGGTTTTTATTTCTGAAGAATATAGTTTTGATTTTTCTCCTGGTGAAGATATTAATCTTGCAGCGATTGAGGAGTATACTTCAGAGAGTGCAGATGAGGGGCCGGAATCGGATTATATTGATGCGATTGTTCGTTGGCAAGATAACAATGTAGCTTTTTCAACAACTGTGAAGAAGGTTAGTTTGGAGAAGACGTCTGGTTCTGTTTATGATATTTTTGTGACTTATCTTATTAGGGTTACTGTTGATTCGGATGATCAGTCTTTTTTGGTGTTGAATCA
>JABMPH010000170.1 GCA_013203805.1 Bacteroidota bacterium
AATCAACTACTAATTTTAAGCAATTTAGGTGTTTTCACTTTATAACAAACAAATATACATCACATATACAAATACTTACCTTGGAATAGGTCAAAATTACTGATATAAGGAATTCCAAAGGATCATAAATATACTATCTCCACACGGGCTATTGCTATCAACGCATCGTTAAAATACTTTTATCCAATTGGTTAGAAAAAAAGTAATCTTGAAGGAAAAAGACTTTTAGTCTATCATATCAATAAGTAGATAGACCGAATTAATTCAGTAGCACAAAACAAAAAAGCCTCCTGTAAAGGAAGCTTTATCGTCGACCCGCCAAGGCTTACTGAGTCCACTCCTGCGTCGGTTTTCGGTAAAGGTGTCTCACCCTGCTGCCTCGCCTTTATTTCCTGAAAACCATAAAAGCGTCTTATAGCAAACTATAGTGTTCAACCCCTCGGACATAATTATTTATATTCTAAATCCAATAAAGTAAGTGTTTGGTGTAAAGTACTGCCAATTTTTTTCCAAAAATACTAAAACAGTTTTTTATTCTACTTAGATACTGTTGATACCTTCACGAACCTTCCATCGAGTCCCTTATTTAGTTTTTTTAATCATTAAAACACCTTTTCCTGACAGGAATAAGTTCTTTTTTTTGTTAAAATTCACTTTTTTTTAATTCTAATGATTACTGTAAATACTGGGGTTATAGATGCTTTGTTTAACTTTTTTTGTTAAATGTTGAACAATAATTCATATTCATTGTCTAATACTTAAACTTAAAATTAATAACATGAAAAACGTTAGACTACAATTTGAAACTTATTTAAGCCTATCATTTTCCAGGATTATGATGCTTTCAGTACTGATTATGCTCTCAGTACAATTTAATGCTAATGCTCAGGAAAAACCATTTTCTGACATTTTGAGCCAACCTGAATTTTCAATTCTTCAGAATTTCGTTTCTGAATCGGACCTACTTCAAAGTAAAAAAAGTTCAGGTGGCTATACTTTCTTTGCTCCCACAAATGATGCCTTTATGGCTCTTGGGGAAGAGAAATTAAAATATCTTTATGCAAATCCTAATGAATTTGCCAAAATTTTAAGCTACCATTTAGTTAGTAGCAAAGTATATGCCAGTGATCTTTCTGATGGTCAGATTGTAACAATGAGGGATGGAACAGATGCCTTTATCTCATTATTTGATGGCAAAGCCTATATCAACCAGGCTAATATCATTAAAACTGATGTCAGAACTTATTATGGCGTAATTCACGTTATTGATGCTGTAATCACTCAACCAAAGTCTATCCTTGATCTTATTGCTATAAACCCAAGGCTTACCTGGTTGCTTGAAGCAATTTATGCAGCTGGATTAGATGAATTACTTTCTTCAACAGGATATTTTACAATATTTGCACCATCTGATGAAGCATGGCAAAAATACCAAGATAAGGTCTTTGGAAACAGTGGTAATAAATCAGCAGCTGACTATTCTGACTTGTTGGGAAATCATACCCTGGAAATTGAAACTTATTCAAATGATCTATTTGATGGTGATATTATTCAAACATTGGCCGGAATGAACATTAAAGTTACAGTTAACCAGGACGGAGTTCACCTGAATGATGCGAAGATGATCTATTCAGACTTCAATTCACCAAATGGTGTTCTGCATATCGTTGACAAGGTAATCTTAGAAGAAAGCAATGTAGCCTTAGGTATCAATAATTTTTCCGATGTAATTGGAGAGACAAATGTATATCCTAACCCTGCTACAAGCAGAACCTCAGTTTCTATTGAACTTAAGGAAAGTTCTGAAATTGATATAGAACTGTATGATTTAACAGGCAAGATTGTAAAAAGAGCCAATTTTGGAATGCTGCTATCAGGCTTTCAGACTATGGATCTGGCAATAGATGACCTGGACGCAGGATTATACATAATGAATATTAAAACGGGTTCCGCTTCCGTGAGTAAAAAGCTGAGAATTGAGTAATAGTGATTAATTATGTTTGTAGGGGTCGTGAAGCATATTTTCACGATCCCTTTTTTCACTATTGATCATTGTTTTTTTTGGCAACAATTTGATTGGTCTGCTTTTAACCTGAAAACAAGGAATCCTATCCTATCCAGGGAAGATTTTTATAAAAAAGCAAAAGATCTGAATTTATATTGATCATGAACACATTTAAACAAATTCTCATTCAGAATCCACAAGCAAAAACCGAGTATGGTTTCTTTTCGTTAAGAAAGAAGCCCCGCCTAAATAGTGGTAAAATTGCAGGTATTATTGTTTTCCTTTTACTTGGACTTTTTTCCTTGGATGCCCAAAAAATAGTTGTTGACAAAGAAGTTCGTATGCTGGCATTGGGCGATTCTTATACCATAGGTGCAAGTGTTGCAGAAAGAGTTCGCTGGCCTCATCAATTTATTGATGCTCTACGGGCCAGGGGATTTACAGGTAATTATCCGGATTACATTGCAAAATCTGGCTGGACAACAAAGAATCTGCTTCAGGGAATTGATGCAAATCTTAATGAAAATATAGGCTATAATCTAGTAAGCATTCTTATTGGTGTAAACAACCAGTACCAGGGGGTGCCAATTAACAGTTATTCACCGGACCTGAGAGAAATAATCGATATTGCCCTCAAGTTAGTGCAGAATAATAAATCAAAGGTATTTATTCTTTCTATTCCTGATTATGCCTATACACCTTTTGGAAATGGAAATACATCTATCAGTAATGGAATTGATGAGTATAATAGGATCAAAAGAAGTATAGCTAGTGAATATGGGATCGCATTCATTGATATTACTCCAATATCAAGGGAGGGTTTAAATGATCCTTCACTAGTCGCTATTGATGGTTTGCATCCTAGTGCTGTGCAATACGGGAAATGGGTGAAAGAAATCATACCTCTGCTAGAAATAGATCCATTATCAACCGACATAAAACTTTCTGATTCCCGGGAAGATCTTCTTATGATTAATCCTAACCCAACTGTATCTTATGTTAAAATAGAAGCATTAAAAAATATAAATAGAATCCGCATATTTGATGCACTAGGCAAAATAGTATTTGATCAAGCTTTAAATACTATGTCTGTACAATTAGACCTTTCAAGTTTTGCACCTGGTTTCTATTTCGT
>JABMPH010000171.1 GCA_013203805.1 Bacteroidota bacterium
TATTAATTCAGTTCTCTGTAGGATTAGTTGTTCTGTTAATGTTAATATTTCTTTTTAGTATAATTAAATTTCTGAACTTTCGCACCTAATTTAGCATCTAAATCCCCCCAAACGCATATAAATATGGGTGAAAGTGAAGAAGAACTCATCAAGATTGACAAATAAAAAACTTCAATTAAAGCCCTGTAATAGGTACTTTTAGCTACAATATTGTAAAAAGAAACTCTATGCAACTTCAAGAACAAATTATCTCTGCTATTAATACAACTCTTAAAAATCCAATCTTCCAGACAATGCAACTGCTCAATATTAAGAGTATTTTAAAAAGTGCTAACTTTGTTAAAAAAAGAGAAGGTGTTAATCCGTATCTTGTTGTATTGCACTTTGTATATATGCTTGTGATGAATAAAAAAATATCAACCTTTATGAGCCAAAGTAACAATAGCTTGAAAAAAGACACCTACTATAGACTCTTGCAAAACAGTAGCTACAACTGGAGAAAACTACTCTCCCTCACAAACCTTAAAATATTAAAACTTCTTCATAAAGTTCAGGATTCTTCATCTATAAAAGTTCTTATTATTGATGACACAGTTGAAGGTAAAACTGGTAAATATGTTGAAGGGAGTCGTGATGCTCTTTGGAGTAACAAGGAGAAGAGAAACATTAGAGGTATCAATGTTGTTTCTCTCAATTATAGTGATGGCTATTCAAACTTCATGTTGGATTTTGCAATCTCTATGGGTAATTATGCCCGAGTAAAATTTGAAGAGTTTACACAAGAGGTAGATGTTCGAACAACAGCCTATAAAAGAAGATTGGAGATTATGGATGGTAAGTCTCAAATAGCTATAGATATGGTCACTAGGGCTTTAAAGAGTGGTGTTTATGCAGATTACCTACTTGTTGACAGCTGGTATAGTAAACCTGTGTTTATCAAAAAAATGAATGATTTAGGTTTAAAGGTGATTACTCGTATCGCAAACAATAATAAAATTTGGAACTTTACATCTAAAGAAAAAACACTTGATAGCATTTATGAGAAACACAAAAAGATAAAAATTGAGAAAGCTGGTACCTACGGAAAAAAGATAAAATTCAAATATTTCTCGGTAAAAATTGAACATAAAAATGCAGGTAAAATCAAAATAGTTTTTATAAAAACAAAAGAGAAACTCATCCCTATTGCCTCTACTGATTTAGAGATAAGTGATGAAGAGATTATAGATATTTATAAACGCCGATGGGATATAGAACAGGGTTATAAAGAACTCAGAGAACACTTCGGATTTGGTAAAGAAGAGAATAGAATTTATGAGGCTTTGATAGCTAGAATCACTCTCTCATTTTTTGCTTATAATATTGTCAGCTACATTAACAGAATGAGCAATGAACCTAAAACCATAGGTGGACTCTTTAAAGATTTGGAGTGTGAACTTCATACTTTATCTATTGCTATGCAAGCATTTATTGAAATTATGGACAAAATAGCACAGATTGATGAGATTGTAAAGAACAATAAGGATTTTACAAGTATAATCACTACATTACGAAGCACTACTCAAGATTTACTTGGATTTAGGTGCGAAAGTTGAGGATGTGATTTTATCACTTGAAAATGGAGATTTACTCCCTGTGGTATATAGCATTGCATGTTACAATAATAAAATCGATCATGGTAGTGATTGCATCGGAGAAGCTTGGTTAAAATCTCCAAATGGAGGGGCAGTTGCACATTTTTCAGCTAGTAGACCATCCTATACAATTCCAAACCATGATTATGATAAATACATATTTAATGCAACCTTTAGAGATAGAATGGAAATTGTTGGTGAGGTCTGTAATATTGCAGATATGCTTTTATTGAATCAATATGGAACAAGTGGTATGGGTGCAGATAATGTCAAGATGTATCTGTTATTTGGTGACCCTGAAACAGAAGTTTGTTCACCTGTAAATATTGAACCAACCTCTGAAATTGACTCTCCTCAAAATGATACTATTTATACCCCAGATGATGACATCCAATTTGATGGCTCTTCATCTTCTGATGAAAATATGGATGAACTTACATATATTTGGAAATCTGATATTGATGGAGATATTGGAAATGAAGTTACATTTACAAGAAAATTGTCAGCAGGAGTCCATAAAATATCATTAAGAGTGGAAGATGGACACGGAGGTAGAGACAAAAAAGAAATTTTATTAATTGTAAATTCTCCACCTGTTGTTATTATTGAATCTCCACAGGACGATGATAAATATTTACCATCCGAATCAATAAATTTCGATGCATCATCAAGTTATGACCCTGAAAATGACGATTTTTCATATTTATGGAGCTCAAATA
>JABMPH010000172.1 GCA_013203805.1 Bacteroidota bacterium
AATCATATTTAATTGTCAATTTGTAACTGACTCAAAGATACTGATCTTCAAGAATTTAAACAAATTTAATCTACTGATTATCAACTATTTAATAAACTTTCTTTACTCTATTTTCAACTCTTGATTCGCATTACTCATAATTATAAAATATTATTTGCATTAGCTTCGCTGAACGTTGTTTCGTGATTGTCAAGTGATTCGTTCACATTTGAAAACTATTTGAACTAAAAGCATGGATGTAAATATAAGATTTGAGGGTAAAAATGAAAGTGGCGAAATCGTCACAGGTCATTTGCTAACAAACAAAATTGCTACCTACATTATTACAGAGGAAAACCCCCACGAATGCGACCAATATGGATATATCGAAATAGACCAGTATTACAGGGTGTTGCCTGAAACTGTAAGGCTAATAAATGGAACTTTTTGAAATAAAAACAGAATAGTCACTTGGTGGATGATATGTTTCATGATAAAAATGTATGATTTACTTTTTTACCGCTAATATATGTTTGTTTAATCCATACCATGAACCCAGGCAAACAAAATTGCTATCTATTGAATTGTGTTCCAGAAAATGCTCGGGTTTGCTGTGATTGAATCTTGAAATGAAATATTGTCTTCCCAGCCAAATCCTATATCCGTCGTTGGAAATCAACAAAGCATTCTCTTCTCCACTTTCTACAAAACCAACACTATCTGCCCATTCTTCAATGTTCTTGCTGAGTGTCGAGATGTCGTTCCAGTCTGCTAATCTATAATCCTCGCAGAATTCCTTTCTTATTATCTGATCCAAATCTTCCTTTTCATTATACCTTCCTGAAGTGATTTTGAAATCGCTGGCGTGTAAGCTTCTTTCGTTCACAATAACTTCTCGCTTTTGGATATATTTGTGCCATGTCCTAATAGAGTCTGTTTGTCCGATGATTTGCGAAGGACAAAACCAACCAAGTAGTTCAGGGCGGGAATTTGTATAACCCGCCGTCCATCGTGCCTCCTCCCAGCCCCAAGACGGATAATCCGCTCTTTGACCCATTCGCAGCCCAAAATGGATATGTGAACGCATGGTGTAACACTCCCCCGGATCACCCAGATAGCCAATCAGTTCACCTTTCTTAACTTTCCCTGATCCCTTTTTCCATCTGCTGGTGCTAAGATGACCATAAAGCGAATAAACATTTTCGACCGGATGATCAATGATGACCAACCATCCATACCCAGGCCTTTTACCGGAATAACTTATTATTCCATCCCCTATGGCGCACACGGGTGTTCCCGCTGATGCATAACTGTCTTCTGCAGCATGATGCAGCTCTCCCCTTTCTGTTGTCGGTGGATCCTCATCAGTCACCGGTGTTTCCGGGAAATAGTTTTCAAGCGGATACTGGAATGAACTTATCTCTTTCAATCTTTCTGCATGCTTTTTCATTTCATCGCTGTCAAAGTTGGATTGACTGCAACCATCTAATGTTAAAAGAGCAGTAGCAATAAGTGTAATAAACAGTATTTTATAAAAGTGCATCGTGCTTGTATATTATTCTTTTATAAAGACTGCATTAATTTTCATTTGTAACAAATGAAAATAAACGGCAGAATTGTGCCTGACGGTTATGCATATTTACCCGTTGTCTTACAATTATATGTAAAAATGCTGGACATAAGAATAGATAGCGAAACGGAAGAAATATTAGCTCATTTGTGACTACACAACGTAAGATTTCAAGCCACAAAGACTGAATTATTTGAAACGTGCAAAGATTTTAAAATGAAACAAAAGCGAATTAAGAATGCACCAGATTGGCTTTATGAATACAACGAAAAGGTTCAACTATACAATTGTTTGAACTAACTGGCTAAACAATAATCAGAAATTGGCTGATTGAAGAATACAACTTCAATTCGTTTATTTTTAAACGAACTTCACATCTGTCGATGAATCAATCCAAATAAACTTGAAAGTGGGAAGTTTGAGAACAACTAACTTACTGGCAAAAAAACAATACAATCGGTTTATTTTCACCACATCTTGGCAGATTCTTGGCAGAAAAAAAGGAGTCACGATTTTTAGTTTCGTAACTCCTGGATTATTTCTGTGGGTAATATTGATATTGAACCGATGGTCTCCCCGAAATTTGGGATTCTAAATCACATTCTTAATGTCGAGTTGCGTTGGTGGGTGTTTTTATCGGTTGTGTATTTGTTTAAAAAAAAATCATATTATAGATTCAAAATCTACTACGTATAAAACATTCTATTCTTTGACAGCTTAATGTACATTAACATGTAATTTTGAAAATCAAGTTGGATTAATGCGACAGAACCGATTTTCGAAACTATTGTACTACAATTTTCTTGCAGACTTGATATTTATTTGTTGAAATATTCAAAAGATAAATCCCTTTATTTAATTGTGAAATATCAAATGATTCTGTTTTATTAATTCCGGCAGATTTAATAAACCTCTCAGCTACAATTTGTCCAACTGAGTTAATTACTTTTAAAGTTAAATCATATACCGAATTGGAATTAATCATAAGATTGAAGTTGCCATCATTAGGATTTGGATAAATAAGAAAACTTAGATCAGAATGATTAATTTCACTAATGGAAGTTGAATTTTTCTTTAACATAGTTATCCAAACACCTCTATTTTCAGTTCCAGCATATAAATACCTTGGGTAGGAATCATTAATAACTAGTTTCGAAATACTTAAATTCTCAAAACTTGTATTGATTGATTTCAGTTCGCTATCACTTTGGTTAAACAGATGCCAGGTATCACCTAAATCCTTTGATTCAAAAACACCTTGACCATTGGTTCCAACATAATAAACTGGTGTTGCCGGATGATTGTCAATAACAATTGTTGATGTACTAGTTGTTGGAAATCCCTGAACTAAAGACCAATCTTCATTTCCTTCCCATTTGAACAAACCGGAAGATGTTGTGGCAAAAACCTGATTATTTTTATCTACATCCAAATCTCTTACACTACTTACAAATGCATCGTTTCCACCCGGGCTGATTCTTGTCCAATTATAACCACCATTTCCAGATCTGCTCACATAACCCTTATTTGTTGTCCCTAAATAGATAACATCATTATTTGTTGGATCCATAGCAATTGTAGAAACTCCAGTCGTGTATTTATGACTCCAGGAATCTCCTCCATTTGTACTTCGATATAGACCTTCTCCACTTTGCCCACCACCGTCAACCCCTATTAAAATTTTATGAGGATTATCAGGAAAAATCAAAATATCACCGATCCACATTGTATAATAATAATCCCATATTCCCTGAGTTCTAAACAAATCTTCGTAAGTCCATGTAGAACCTCCATCCAGACTTTTATTATATCTAAAGTAATCTATAATAGCACGGTAACGACGACTCCCACCACCTGCAAAGATTATACTTGTATCCTGATTGTTTAATGCCAATTTGCCAATACTGCTGCTGGCTATTGTCCAGCTGTTGCCCCCATTATTTGTTTTTGCCAGGTTACCCGTAATAGCAACTAATATTTTATCAGGATCTTCAGGATAAATAACAAGATCATGTACCTTAACATCGCTAAAACCTCTGTTTTTCTCACTCCAGGAATCTCCATTATTAACTGATTTATACACTCCGTTTTGATTAAAGCTAATGTAAAGATTACTATTGTCAAAGTTTTTTATTTTAGGATTAATAAGTATGCTAGTTGGATAACTAAGTGGGCTACCAGGAAGGTAATACCATGTTTCTTCTTCAATATTAAATGCAGCAAGTGAAGCATTTTCTATTTTTGCACCTATGTAAATCCATTCAGGAAAATTAGGATTGATTTCAATAGCGTTATTTAGTCCCGAGGTCAAGGGATAGTATATTAGATTATATGTTGACGGAACTACATATTCTTTCCAGGTTAAACCAAAATCGCTGCTTAAAAAAAACTGATGGTTTGTTCTACAGTCGTCTACTATTGCACATATCCTGTGATTTACATATCCAGCAGGCGTACATATTAAAGCTTTGACCTCCTGCCCGGAACAAGTGACAATTCTTTTTATCGTCCAATCATTTCCACTGTTATTACTAACAAATATGCAACCAACACTTGAGTGATATGAATCGTTTTTGCCACCTACATAAATTCTGGAAGTATCCGATGGATCGATTATTAACGAGTTGACAGTGCTAAGTTTTAATTCATCGCCTTCTACACCAAAAGCATCTACATATTTTGGAAAATGAACACTATACCAATTTTCACCACCATCATTACTGCGATATAAGTTTGGACTATATACTTTATGTTGCGGTACATTAATACCTACCCATATTATTGATGCATCTTCTGGGTTTAAAGCAATAGCCCCAACACTTCTTTCGATTTGCCAAATTTTTGACCAAGTTTCACCATAATTATCGCTTTTGTAAACAGAACTGTCTGAATTTGCAATGATTATGCTTGAATTTGTTGGTGCAATCTGAATTGAATTTATGTCTATTCCATCCAAACCTGATTTATTCCAGTTTTCCGCTCCATCAATGGTTTTGAACATACCAGTTGGTGTTCCTGCATACAATGTATCCGGATGTTTCATATCCATTTCCATACAATTAACAAATCCCATGTAAGGTCCGATATTTTTCCAGGGAGTATCTTGTGAATATGTATGCGTTGAAAGAATTAGTAGAAAAACAAAGATTAAGGAGCTTACACAATTTTGTGGTGAGTTTTTCATTTTGGTAAGGTTTAAAGTTTTAAGAAATAATTTCTATTTCATTATAACGTAGAAAGGTTATTGAATCTGCCGGCATAACACTTTCCTGAATTGAAATGGTGAGAATGATCCAAAAGAATCAATTAATAAATCCAGGGATAACTCCTTTCAGATCATTCAGTTCATTGGCTATTTGATTTTGATATTTCTATATTATTATATTTCCTGAATGAACAGATGCGACAGAACCATTAAGTTTCCCATAGTTTTTTAAAGATTAATTTATGTTAATATTAAAATAAATTACTGCCAACGCAGTCTGTCTAAAAACTAAAATTATCTGCCGGACATTTCAATATTTGTTTAAAAATACAAACTACAGTCTGAATAAATTACTTTTGTGAAAGACTTTTTAGACAGTCTGACGGTTGGTACATGTTGCGGAGCG
>JABMPH010000173.1 GCA_013203805.1 Bacteroidota bacterium
CCGTAGGTTGTGGGTTCGACTCCTACCACCCGTGCAAATAGAAACAATAACTACTGAAATGGCAAAATTAGGTATATTAAATTATTTCAAAATTAGTTATGACGAATGGATGCATAAAGTATCCTGGCCAAGTTGGAGTGAGCTGCAGAACAGTGCAATCGTAGTATCCGTCGCTTCCCTTATAATCGCAATTGTCGTTTATTTGATGGATATCTCTTTTTCAAGTATTCTTGAAAGGTTTTACGGATTATTTTAATCCATAGAGCTAGTTCTGTTCACGTATATATATATAATTATTAACTGTTTTAACTAATCACAACGAAACCTGTATAATGAGCGAAGAATCAGGAAAAAAATGGTACGTTGTCAGAGCGATCAGTGGCAAAGAGAAGCGAGTAAAAGAATATCTTGAAAGTGAAGTTAAGCGACTTAACCTACAAGAATATATTACTCAAATTCTTATTCCCACCGAAAAGGTCTTTCAAATACGTAAAGGAAAAAAAGTTAGCAAAGAGCGAAATTATTTTCCTGGGTATGTCCTGATAGAAGCCATACTTACTGGTGAAATACCTCATATCGTTAAAAATGTACCCGATGTACTTAATTTTTTAGGTACTAAAGGTAAACCGGAACCCATCAGAGAGTCAGAAGTAAAACGGATCTTAGGAAAAGTTGATGAGCTGGCAGAAATGGGTGAAGAGGTGAATATTCCTTTTATTGTCGGTGAAACTGTCACCGTAATTGATGGACCGTTCAACAGCTTTAGCGGAATTATTGAGGATATCAACCATGAGAAGAAGAAACTTAAGGTAATGGTGAAAATTTTCGGAAGAAAAACACCACTTGAGTTAGGATTTATGCAAGTTGAAAAAGAATAGTTAAAACGAAATTCTAAATTTTAAACGTTGGTTTAAAATGGCAAAAGAAATAAGTGGATTAATAAAATTACAAATTAAAGGAGGAGCTGCAAACCCTTCACCTCCCGTAGGACCTGCTTTGGGTGCTAAAGGTGTAAACATAATGGAGTTTTGTAAGCAGTTTAATGCTCGTACTCAGGATCAAGCCGGTAAGGTTATTCCTGTGATCATTACTGTTTTCAAAGATAAGTCCTTTGAGTTTATCATCAAAACGCCCCCAGTTGCTGTTCAAATTATGGAAGTAGCCAAATTAAAAAAAGGCTCATCCGAACCGAACCGCGACAAAGTAGCTACCATTACCTGGGAACAGATAAAAGTTATCGCCGAAGGCAAAATGAAAGATTTAAATGCTTTCACTGTTGAGTCGGCAATGCGTATGGTAGCTGGTACAGCACGTAGTATGGGTGTGAAAGTTAAAGGAACGTTTCCTTCTTAAATTTAGTTAGCAAAATAGTTAACAGGAGAAGAATATGGCAAAAATGACTAAAAAACACAAAGAAGCTTTAGCCAAGTTCGAAAGCAATAACGAATACTCCTTATTAGAAGCTATTGAACTTGTAAAGAAAATTTCTTACACAAAGTTCGATGCTTCAGTTGACCTAAGTATACGACTAAATGTTGACCCTAGAAAAGCTAACCAAATGGTTAGAGGTTCTGTTACCTTACCCCACGGTACTGGTAAAGAAAAAAGGGTTCTCGTTTTGTGTACACCGGACAAAGAGGAGGAAGCTAAAGCTGCAGGAGCTGATCATGTGGGATTGGACGATTACGTTCAGAAGATCAAAGATGGTTGGACAGATGTCGACGTTGTAATAACCATGCCTAGCGTAATGGCTAAGGTAGGTGCATTAGGACGTATTTTGGGACCAAGAGGCCTTATGCCTAACCCCAAAACGGGTACAGTTACAATGGATGTTGGTGCGGCAGTAATTGCTGCTAAAGCTGGTAAGATTGACTTTAAAGTTGATAAATTTGGTATTATTCATTCCGCAGTTGGGAAAGTAAGTTTTGAAGCAAAACAAATACTTGAAAACACTTCGGAGTTGTATAGTACTATTATCAAGTTAAAGCCATCGTCTGCAAAAGGTACATATGTAAAAAGTATAAGCCTAAGTAGTACTATGAGTCCAGGAATAAAGGTTGACGAAAAATCGGTAACTACTGCAAGTTAAAAGAACTATAACTTATGAGAAAAGAAGAGAAGAAAAAGCTCATTGATACTTTAACACAGCAGTTAACAGAAAATAATAATTTCTATTTAACTGACATCGCCTCATTGAATGCTGCAGAAACCAGTGATTTGAGAAGATTGAGTTTCAAAAATGGAATTCGATTGGTGATGGTGAAAAATACCCTTCTTAAGAAGGCTATGGAAAATGTGGATAAGGATTTTAGTGAGTTATATTCAACACTTGTTGGAAACACTGCAATCATGTTTAGCGAATCGGCTAATGCCCCCGCGAAAATGATTAAAGAGTTCAGAAAGAAAAAAGCTCTGCCTTCAATAAAGGCTGCATATATAGAACAAATGTCTTATATAGGCGATGAGCAAATTGACTTCCTGGTTTCAATTAAGTCGAAAGATGAACTAATTGCTGATATTATTGCACTATTGCAATCACCAGTTAAAAATGTTGTATCAGCATTACAATCCGGCGGTAATACACTAACCGGAATCCTTAAGACCTTATCTGAAAAAGAAGGATAGGCAAAATTTAGAAAACGAAAATAGTAAATAACACAACTAAAAGCGATAATAAAATGGCAGATTTAAAAGCATTTGCGGAACAATTGGTAAACTTAACTGTAAAAGAAGTTAACGAATTGGCTGGAATATTAAAAGATGAATATGGTATAGAACCTGCTGCAGCAGCTGTTGCAGTTGCAGGTCCCGCTGCCGGAGGTGATGATGCACCAGAAGAGCAAACAGCATTTGATGTTGTACTTATTGCTCCTGGTCAGTCTAAATTAGCTGTAGTTAAACTTGTAAAAGAACTTACAAGCCTAGGACTAAAAGAAGCTAAAGAATTAGTAGACTCACATCCAAAAGCAATCAAAGAAGGCGTTACTAAAGACGAAGCCGAAGCATTAAAATCACAGTTAGAAGAAGCTGGTGCAGAAGTTGAGGTGAAGTAATCACCCATACTGATTAATTATAGCGAACCTCTACCTCTATTTTGAGGTAGAGGTTTGCCTATATGTTCATTTACATCATTACATTTTTTACTTGATTGGTAATCAATCCATTGACAAACTAAAAACTTATAAGTCTTGACTGAAATTAAAACCGGAAGAGTAAACTTCGCCTCCACGAAGAATCAATTAAGTTATCCTGATTTCCTTGATGTTCAGTTGAAATCGTTTCAGGACTTTTTCCAATTGGAAACAAATCCCGAGAATCGTAAAAATGAAGGTCTGTTTAGGGTATTTTCTGAAAACTTCCCCATTACAGATGCCAGAAATAACTTCGTTCTTGAATTCTTGGATTATTTTGTCGATCCTCCTCGATATTCAATGGAGGAAACGATAGAACGTGGCCTAACTTACAGTGTGCCACTTAAAGCAAAATTAAAATTATACTGTACAGATCCCGATCATGAGGACTTTGAAACAATCGTACAAGATGTATATCTGGGTATGATTCCTTACATGACACCCAAAGGCACATTTATTGTAAATGGCGCCGAACGTGTTGTGGTTTCACAGTTGCATCGTTCACCTGGTGTATTCTTCGGACAACATCGTCATGCCAATGGTACGCAGCTTTATTCAGCTCGTATTATTCCTTTTAAAGGATCATGGATGGAGTTTTCAACCGATATTAATAATATCATGTATGCATATATCGACAGGAAGAAAAAAATGCCTGTTACTACTTTGCTACGTGCCATTGGTTATGAAACCGACAGAGATATATTAGAGATTTTTGATCTTGCAGAAGAAGTAAAAGTTAGTAAAGCCGGACTTAAACGTGTTCTTGGTCGTAAACTAGCTGCCCGAGTTGTTCGTTCATGGTTTGAAGATTTCGTGGATGAAGATACCGGCGAAGTTGTAACCATTGAGCGTAATGATGTTATCATTGAACGTGAAACCGTTCTTGAAAGCGATCAAATTGAGAAAATCGTTGATGCAGGTGTTAAAACTATTCTGCTTCACCGCGATGATCAATCGCTTGCCGATTATTCCATTATATTTAACAGTCTACAGAAGGATACAACAAACTCTGGTAAAGAAGCTGTTGAGTATATCTATTTCCAATTAAGAAACGCACTTCCTCCTGATGAAGAAACAGCAAGAGGAATATTTGATAAACTATTCTTCTCCGATAAAAGATATGATCTTGGTGAAGTAGGACGATTCAGGATTAATAAAAAACTGAATATAAATACATCATACGATACAAAGGTTCTTACAAAGGAAGATATTATTTTAATTATCAAGTATCTCATCAAACTTGTGAATAACAAGACTATTGTTGATGATATCGACCATTTAAGTAATCGTAGAGTTCGTACTGTTGGTGAGCAATTATCAAACCAGTTTGGTGTTGGTTTAGCTCGTATGGCACGTACTATTCGTGAAAGAATGAATGTTAGAGATAACGAGGTGTTTACACCAACCGATCTTATTAACGCCAAAACTCTTTCATCGGTTATCAATTCATTTTTTGGAACCAACCAGCTTTCACAGTTCATGGATCAAACAAATCCTTTGAGTGAGATTACCCATAAAAGGCGTATCTCAGCATTAGGACCGGGTGGTTTATCGCGTGAAAGAGCCGGTTTTGAGGTAAGGGATGTTCACTACACTCACTATGGTCGTTTATGTACCATCGAAACACCTGAGGGTCCAAACATTGGACTTATTTCTTCACTTTGTGTTTATGCTAAAATTAATAATTTAGGATTTATCGAAACTCCATATCGTAAGGTAGAAGAGGGTAAGATTAATTATAAGCACGATCCAATATACTTAAGTGCCGAGGAGGAAGAAAATAAAATTATTGCTCAGGCAAGTACAGTAATTGATGATAGCGGTAAATTTGTTAACGCAAAAGTAAAAGTTCGTTATCAGGCCGATTACCCTATTACTCCTCGTGAAGAAGTGGGATTAATAGATATCGCACCTAACCAAATTGCATCCATAGCAGCTTCATTAATTCCGTTTCTGGAACATGATGATGCCAACCGTGCTTTAATGGGATCGAATATGATGCGCCAGGCAGTACCATTGCTTAATGCTGAGGCTCCTCTTGTTGGAACCGGTATTGAAGGTAATGTTGCCCGCGATTCACGTGTTCTTATTAATGCTGAAGGCGATGGTGTAGTTGAATACGTTGATGCTGATAGTATTAGAATAAAATATGAGCGCGATGAGAACGACAAACTTGTTAGTTTTGTTGAAGATCAGAAAACATATACATTAACTAAATTTCAGAGAACAAATCAGAATACCTCAATTAACCTTCGCCCAATTGTGCGTAAAGGCGATAGAGTGCAAAAAGGACAGGTACTTTGTGAAGGTTATGCCACTAAGAATGGTGAACTTGCACTTGGTCGTAACCTGATGGTTGCCTTTATGCCCTGGAAAGGTTATAATTTTGAGGATGCTATTGTA
>JABMPH010000174.1 GCA_013203805.1 Bacteroidota bacterium
AACCATATTGGAAAGATAAGGATTCTAAGATGCTTCTTTTTATTGGCAAGGATAATATTGTTTTTCATTGTATTATTTTTCCTGCAATGCTTAAGGCCGAAGGAAGTTACATATTGCCTGAAAACGTTCCAGCAAACGAATTCCTTAATCTGGAAAATGATAAAATATCAACTTCCCGTAATTGGGCAGTTTGGCTTCATGAATACCTTGAAGAGTTTCCTGGCAAACAGGATGTATTACGTTATGTACTAACGGCCAATGCACCTGAAACTAGTGATAACAATTTTACATGGAAAGACTTTCAGGCGAGAAACAACAATGAGCTATTGGCAATATTTGGCAATTTTGTGAATCGTACTCTGGTTCTAACACAAAAATATTTTGATGGTATTGTTCCTGATTGTGATAATCTTGATAAAGAATCTATAAACACGTTAAAAGAGATAGCCAAATATCCTGAGATAATATCAAGCAGTATTGAGAGATACAGGTTTAGAGAGGCTCTTAGTGAGTTAATGAATCTGGCGAGACTGGGCAATAAGTATCTTACCGATATGGAGCCATGGAAGATTTACAAAACCGATCCCGAAAAGGTAAAGCAAATACTAAATGTTTCGTTACAGATTGTTGCCAACCTATCAATACTATGTGAGCCTTTCCTTCCATTTACATCTGATAAATTACAAAAAATGGTTAACATAGGTGGATTAAAATGGATAGATGCCGGCAAGTCTGATTTATTGAAAGCAGGTCACCAATTGAACAAACCTGCGTTGCTTTTTGAGAGAATTGAGGACAGCACAATTAAACATCAGGTTCAAAAGCTACTGGATACTAAAAAAGAGAATGAAGAAGCTGAGCCCGCAACTCCCACAAAACCAACCATTGAGTTTGATGATTTTGTAAAAATGGACATTAGAACAGGAACCATATTAGAAGCTGAAAAAGTTGCAAAAACAAAGAAACTTTTAAAACTACTGGTTGATACGGGTATTGATAAACGAACTGTTGTATCCGGAATTGCCGAATACTATAAACCCGAAGATATTGTTGGCAAGAAAGTGAGCATATTGGTTAACCTAGCTCCCAGAAAATTACGGGGAATCGAATCACAAGGAATGATACTAATGGCTGAAGATAAAGATGGAAAGCTCTGCTTTGTTTCTCCTGTTGATGATGTTGCAAATGGAAGTGAAATTAAATAGATTGTTAGTTTTACTAATATTTCACATCTTAATTATTTATACTTTTAATAGCTCAATAATTATATAGTTTTTCATGTGAAATAAATTAAAGTATGGATAACAATATTACACGGCCTTCTTCAAATGCAGCCGTAACCTTTGCAGCATTTTTAATTATTATCGGAGTGGTGATGTATGCATCATCAATCATTACTCCCGTTTTACTTGCAATTTTTATTACAATAGTTTGCGCTCAGCCAATAAGATGGCTTGAAAGCAAAAAGGTACCAAACGGCTTAGCAGTTGCACTAGTCCTTATGTCCATCCTTGGAATCCTACTTGGTTTAGGGGAGGTTATCGGACGATCGATAGTTAAGTTTTCAAATAATAGTGCCATTTATGCACAAAGGTTAAACGAGATAATGTCGTCACTATTCTCAACACTACATGGAATGGGATTTGACATGTCTGTTGAAAAGCTTGAAAGTTATATTAGTCCAAACAGTATCATGAATTTGAGTGCCTCATTTTTAGGAGCTATTGGAAGCCTTATGAGTAATATGTTCCTGATAATATTTATTCTAATTTTCATGCTCTTGGAACTTAACAGTTTTAATCTTAAAATTAAAGCTATAACAAGCACTACGGATGGAGCTATCAGTTACTTTAAAAGGATTGAACAAAGCATACGTCAATACCTAGGCTTAACCACAATAGTTAGCTTACTAACAGGTGTTGTAGTCTATTTTGCCTTAATAATTATTGGTGTAGATTATGCTATAATGTGGGCATTACTAGCATTTATGTTCAACTTTATTCCTAATATTGGGTCAATTGTAGCAAGCATACCGGCCATTGTTTTTGCAGCGATTCAGTTGGGTACAGGTGGTGCAATATGGACAGCCGTTTCTTATGTTGCAATTAATATGATTGTGGGAAATGTTATACAACCACCATTAATGGGAAAAGGGCTTGGTCTCAGCACATTGGTGGTATTTATTTCGTTGATTTTCTGGGGATACTTACTTGGTACTGTTGGCATGTTCCTTTCTGTTCCATTAACAATGGTAGTAAAAATTGTATTGGAACAAAAAGAGTCAACTCGATGGATTGCAATTATGCTTGGTACAGATAATGCTGCACGTGAAATTATTGACCAATCCAAATCAAAACTTAATGAAAGCTAGTAGCCTTTGAAAAAAGATTATAAAAAACAAGGAAACCAAAACTCTTAACTAAAACTTCTCATCATATTTAGTCCAGAGGAAATCACCAAGTTTAATGGCTTCTTTCATAACTTTTTCTCCCTGTTCACTTGAGTAGTAATTCAGAAATTCAATTGCATCTTTCTTATTTTCTTTATAAAGATCCAGAGCCTGACTATCAACATTTTTCTGATTTTCTATGAGTTTGAGTTGCATGGGTTCCCAAACAGCATCAACATCATGGCGCATTTCACCCCATCGCTGTGAAGTAAGAGTTCCAAGTCGGTTAAATATCCACCAAGCTGAATTCATTGTATAACCGTTTATCCTTCCTGGTGTTTTATATGGCTCAGGCAAATCGCTTACACATCCATAAATGGGCACATAAATAGATGTTGCAACATTGTCCATTGCCAGCCACTCAACGCCACCAATTTCATCAGGCAACCAGCTTCTTAACTGTATTATTGTTGCATACATTGTATACCATCTGGCAATCGTTCTTTCACCAAGTGGTCCCCATCCACCATTAATTTTGTGCAGATTATTTGCATCATAAGGCATATGTGGACTTGCCAAAGGTGATATTACGGTTTTCCCGTCCTTATCAGTTACCGTTAAATTTTTGGTCATATCAAATGGAGTACCTTCATAATAATCTTTGAACACATTCATTAGATTTTCGAGTGTAACCAAAGTGTCTGGTTTAACAGAAAATGGATAATCTTTATCATTGGGATCGAGGCCAAGGGATGGGGCAAGTAAGCTAAATACTCTCCATTCACGTCGTCGGGAAGCAGGTGATGTTCTACTATGTGGTGCATAAGCGTAGCAAAAGCGAAATTCTTCTTTTGGATTCCACCACCCATTCTCTTTGGCAACATCATAAACATTATCAGAGGCCATGAAATAGTCCTTATCCTTAAGGTTAATCTCCTTGATAGTACTAGCATTAGCATTTACAGAGATATGGCCATCAGGTACACGCTGAGCAACCCATATGGCTCCTACTTTTCCTTTTCCCGGGCCTACAATCTCCAGATGCCAAACTTCATTTTTGTCGGCAACGGTTAATACTTCACCGTAATCATTCCACCCATACTCTTTTAGTAGTTCTCCCGCTACCTTAATTGCTCCTCGTGCCGTTGATTCGCGTTCGAGCATAAGCAAACAAAGACGCTGACAATCAATAATTCCAGCATCGCTTTGTAACTCTTCGCGACCTCCAAAGGTTGATTCACCAATTCCCAGTTGTTTATCATTAAGACTTGGGTAGGCAGTATTAATGTACCCATTGGTATAACTTACCTGAGGTATGCTTCCAACTTCCTTATGACCATATGCAGGCATTGCAAGCGTATCGTTTTTTACACGCTTATACATGATCACCGATTCTCCTTTTGAATGATGTTTCGCCGGTATAATATCGATCCATGATCGTGTTCGATGACTATCATCGGTATGTGATGTGAAAACTGAACCGTCGAAACTAGCATCTTTTCCAACGGTAATAGAAGTGCAACCTTCGGGGTATCCACCTGCCCAATCACTTTTATCAGCAGTTTGAGACGTAAGATTTAGTGTAAATGCAACACTAAAAATAAATATGGAAATGGCAATAATGATATTCTTCATAATGATAATGTATTTTATTTCTAATCAAATTGTTCACTTTTTATTAAAGGATGTAAAGCTAAATAATTCTTTCAAGTCAACAATATAATAAAACAGTTTCCATCATATTCATTTCATCCATTCGAATAATTGATAATGATCACCAACCATACCAAGTTTTGTATAAACTTCACGAGCAGCTAAGTTGCTCAAATCCACATATAATCTAACCCCGGCTATTTCATCACTTTCTTTAACCCGATCACATACAAATTTATACATCTTCTTAAAAACTCCTTTGCCCCTATTTTCAGGGATAACATATACCGACTGAATCCACATCATCCAATTATTTCTCCAGTCGCTCCATTCAGGCGTTAGTAATAATGAGGCGATAATTTTATCATCTTCAGTGCATACATAGTAATAACCCTTTTTAGAATCCTTGAAAACAGCCATAACTCCCTTTTTAACTGCATCTCTATTAAGGTCAACCCCTTCTGTTTCTTTAGCCATTTTCAATTGGAACTCTCCAATTACCTCAGCATCATATTCGTTTGAAAGCCTTATTTGAATCATCTTTTTCTTACTTTTGCCACAAAATTATAAATATTCTGCACAAAAAATGAGCGATCGTATAAATCATGAATGTGGCATCGCCTTAATTAGATTACGGAAGCCTCTCGAATATTATCTTTCTAAATATGGCACATCTGTATATGGGCTGCAGAAACTACACCTCCTACTGCAAAAACAGCATAACAGAGGACAAGACGGAGCCGGAATTGCAGAAGTAAAAATAGACCTTGAACCCGGACAACGATATATCAGCAGGCTTCGCTCAAACGAATCTACACCAATAAAAGATTTGTTTAATAAGGCTTACGACAATATCCAAAAAGCTACCAAAGGGAATCCGAAAAGACTAGCTGATGTTAACTGGCTTAAAGCAAATGCTGATTTTACCGGTGAATTATTTCTGGGACACTTGCGTTACGGTACTTTTGGAGGAAATAATATTAGTAACCTCCATCCGCTGGTAAGATCAAATAATTGGAAAACACGTAACCTTGTTCTCGCAGGAAACTTTAATATGACCAATACAAGTGAGTTATTTGAGCAACTTGTTGATTTAGGACAATATCCTGTTGAAACATCAGACACAGTTACTGTTCTTGAAAAAATTGGTCATTTTTTGGATGAAGAAAATCAACTTCTCTATACTCAAGGCAAGAAACTAGGATTAAGCAAAAAGGAAATTACAAGCCATATTATTAAAACAATAAATATCCAGAGTATCTTGAATGAATCGGCCAAAAAATGGGATGGTGGATACGTTATTGGCGGATTATTGGGACACGGTGATGCATTTATTATGCGTGATCCAAATGGCATACGCCCGGCATTCTATTATATTGATGATGAAATTGTTGTTGCTGCCTCAGAGCGCCCGGTTATTCAAACTGCATTTAATTTAAGTGAAAAGGATGTTAAAGAACTCGAACCAGGACATTCACTAATAATTAAAAAGGATGCTTCTGTAGAAATAGAAAGATTTATTGAACCAAAACCAAAAAAAGCATGTTCTTTTGAGAGAATATATTTTTCAAGAGGAACTGATAAAGACATATATCAAGAACGTAAAAAACTTGGTGTGTTGCTCACAGCTAATATCCTTAAAGAAATTGATTACGACATAAGAAATACTGTTTTCTCATATATACCCAACACTGCTTCGGTTGCATTTCAAGGGATGATGGATCAGGTTCATTCATTTTCTTCTGATATGATTAAAGAGAAAATCCTTAAAAACAAGGATAATATATCAGCAGAGATGTTAGAGGTATTTTTTAGTAATAAGCCACGGGTTGAATCAATCGCAGTAAAGGATGTTAAATTACGCACGTTTATTACACAGGATACCCAGAGAGACGATTTGGTTGGACACGTTTACGATGTGACTTATGGCGTGGTTCGAAAAGGTGTTGACACCCTTGTTGTGCTTGACGACTCCATTGTTCGTGGAACAACATTAAAACAAAGTATTATTCAAATACTGGATCGGCTTCATCCTAAAAAAATTGTGATAGCATCGTCGGCTCCTCAAATAAGATATCCTGACTGCTATGGTATTGACATGGCAAGATTAAGTGATTTTGTGGCTTTTAATGCCGCTATTGAACTCCTGAAAGATACTAAGCAAGATCACATAATTAACGAAGTATATAATAAATCGAAAGCCCAGCAAAATCTTCCAAAGGAAGAAATTGTAAATTACGTGAAGGAAATATACGAACCTTTTAAAGCTTCTCAGATATCAAATAAAGTTGCGGAACTGGTTAAAACGAAAGGCATTAAAGCAGAAGTTAAAGTTATATATCAAAGTATTGAGGATCTTCATAATGCCATCCCAAATCATACGGGAGATTGGTATTTTACAGGTAATTACCCAACGCCAGGAGGCAACAAAGTTGTTAACCAGTCATTTATAAACTATATTGAGGGAGTAAATACAAGGGCGTATTAAAGAATCCACCATCAAAGAAGGTGGATTTCAATTATATTGAATTGTACGCTGCTACTATTCTACTTGTTAATTCCTGATTTTCTTCGTGAGAGAAACTAAGCTTAGGTTGCTTAAAATCCATATCATATAATGAGTTAATGGGAATAAGATGTATATGTGTATGAGGAACCTCTAGTCCAATTACAGTTATTCCAATACGTTTACAATCAATAACCTTTTCGACGGCACGACCAACTTTTTTAGCAAAAATAATCAGTCCACCTAATTCTTCATCTTCAATATCTAATATATAGTCGGTTTCGTTTTTTGGAATAACAAGAGTATGCCCTTTAGCCAGAGGATTGATGTCGAGGAAGGCATAATAGCTTTCATTTTCAGCAATTTTATACGATGGAATATCTCCATTAATTATCTTTGTAAAAATTGTAGCCATAGTTGAAAATATTTATCGTGATATATCAATTATCTCAAACGTAATTGTGCCAGCAGGTACAGTTATCTCAGCGGTATCGCCAATTTTTTTTCCCAATAGTCCTTTTGCGATTGGAGATTCTACAGATATTCTACCTTCCTTAAGATTAGCCTCTTCTTCGGGAACAAGAGTATATTTCATAGTAGAATTATTCCGGGTATTTTTAATAGTAACGGTCGACAGTATATAAGCTTTACTATCATCCATTTTGGATTCATCTATTATTCGTCCATTTTGTAAAATCGATTGCAATTTAGAAATCTTTAACTCAAGCATACCCTGAGCATCCTTTGCTGCATCGTATTCGGCATTTTCAGATAAATCACCTTTATCCCTGGCCTCACTTATTTGTTGTGATATTTTAGGCCTCTCAATAGTTGTGAGATACTTAATTTGCTCACGAAGCTTTTTTAATCCTTCTTCTGTGAAATATTTTGTTTCAGACATGTGTAAACGCCTTTTTTGTATGATAATTATAAGATAAAAAGACCCTTAATGTGAATTAAGGGTCTTTAGCACGATCTGCAAAAATACTATGTTTTTTTTACAGTATTGAATTTTTAGAAATTAAAAATAATTCCCATAGTATGGCTTCCATTAAAACTTTGCGATTCACGATATGTGTAATCTATTCCAATATAGCTTCCTTTTTCTTTACTTAAAGGTACCTGAACACTTAATCCAGCGCTTAGTCCATTATTAATATTAATGTTTTCTGATGAAGTGATTTCATCGGACATTCCTTTTTCATATGTATAACCACTTCTAAGCTGAACATAATCTTTCATACTAAATTCGAGCCCAAAAGCAAACTGATCCTGGCTAAATGAATTAGAGGTAAAATTACCTGCTGCAGTCAGGCGATAGTCTTTAGGAAATAGAAAATCATAGGCTGCACCAATATTTAGTTGAGCAGGCATTTCGAACGACATTGATCGTTGTTCAAGTGTAAAAGAAGTTTCTTGTCCAGATATTATAGTCCGTAAAGAAAGTCCATCACCCGAATACATCATTTTTGGTCCTACATTTTTAAGTGCGATACCAAATGAAATTTGCTCATCAGCACCAGTTACATATTGAATACCAGCATCAATGGCTACACCAACAGCACTTACATCAGCAATTGATTCTGATATTACCTTAACAAGTACACCTGCATAAATGCTATTTGAAAAAGCCTTTGAATAACCAATGGCAATATTCATTAAGCTTGGGTTGTAAGTTCCTTGAGACTCATCAGGATTATCAACTGTACGAATATCGATATCTCCAAACGACATCGACATAACCGAAAGACTAAATGCACCAACTTCGCCTACACGTTGTGAAAGACCAAAGGACATGATATTTGTACCTGTACCTTTTAACCATTGCGTATTTGAAAATATCAATTGTGTTTTAGGAGTAAAAGCTGTTCCGGCAATATTACCCCAAATTGCTTCCAGTCCTCTTACTCTAGACATATTTGCACTGGCCCAACCACTACTTCTTGCCCATGGGTTAATTAATAACTCAGTGGCACCAGCCTGGCCCGACCTATCTCTGTTTCCTGCAAAAGTTGACTCTGCTAAGGGAAATATTAACGATAAGATCAAAATTACGATCAGATTTCTATAAAGAGTTTTCATATTCAACTTGATTAAATTCTAGTTCAAGACAGATTATATATTTTTTAGAAAGTGTTAAGATCAGGAATTCTAGTTATACAGAACCATTTAAGAACCCGATCACCATCATCCGATTTAACATGAAAATAGTAAACACCACCTGCAATTGGAACAGAAGCAAAGTTTTTAAGATCCCATTCAATAGTTGTTTCGGGGGTATCTTTTGTAAACTGCTTAATTTTACTTCCACTTACGTTATATATAGTAATTGTGCATTTTTCAGGAAGATTGGTAATTTTTATTCTGTTATCCAAAGCATTATGCTCATAATCTGAATATGCATAATATGGATTAGGAACTACTGAAATAACATCCAAATCAGACTCCAACTTATCTTTTACTTCGTACTCAGTTTCTAAACCAGCCATTGTAAAATTATACATTGGATAATAATTATTTACATCCATTCCCGGATAAACAGAATCAAGGGGCATACTATTGTATCCACGTTGATATGGTCTGCTTACTCTAATCCGAATTTTAGCTTCGTTTGATAACCATTCCTGACCAACCACACCCATTGGGATACCCGTATACATAATTAATCCGTAAAAACTACTTTCAGCAAACACTGATACAAGTGAAGATAATGAATCAAGATATTGTGATGATAATCTACCAGCATCGTAGGCAGGCATATCAAATTTATGTATTTCTTGAAATTCTGTACCACGATGATCGAGAATGTAAACATAATGCTTACCACCCATAACAGGAACCCTGTTAAAACCCTGTCCTTTCCATATATTTGGATCAAGTACCTGATCAGGAAGGTCAAGATTCCGTTTTGTTGGATTAAATAGCATGTCGCGCCCATTTTGCTCAACTAAATATGAATCTTCCGCAAACATCATATTCAGTCTTTCACCTGTTTCTAGGTTTATAGCATAACCTGGAAACCATCCCATACCATTGTCGCTAATATAGTTAGCATCATTCGGATTATCACTTGGTCCTGATCCTAGTACTGCGTAGTTACCATCTTTATCAACAGATGCTGAAGCACGTTTGTAGAAGCGTTTTGCATTACCTTCAGCTAAAGCTTCGAAATAACCAGCTTCGAGAACAGGACATCTAGTCCATTTATCTTTATCCGGAGTGAACACAATATCAACACTCGCAACATCTTTAAACCTGGATAACAACTTTGATATTTTGCTAAAAGCAGGGCCAGATTGATTTTCAACAACCTCACCAGGAACTCTACTATTACCATAAGCGGCCATACAATATGGAGTCCAAGTTCCAACAAGTATTTTTTCGTATACTGAACCTGGATCCCAAGGATTATAAGGTATTGCAGATGTATTCCAATCGTTTCCGGCAGGTGCTTCATCACTTTGATAAGTACCCGATCGAATCCAGTCCAAAGGATATAATGGTAAGTCAACATCACTAACACCACTTAGCCACATTTGCGAACTATCCGCATATGTAATGGTAGATTCAATCATACCATTATTTGGCGCAAATACCTCAAAATATGATTTCAACGCTGCAGGGTTACCGGCCATCACTTCGCCTATTCCTATTGGACCAGGAATAAATGGTTGCTCTATATTAACTGAAAATCCCAAATCTAAAAATAGTTGTTCATATTCAGTTAATATTGTTGTGTCACTTTTATGAACCTCGCCTGAAATATTATTTTTCAAACTCCAGTTTCCTACAAGTTTACTAGTAGTGTCTCCTTCAACGCTTGGATCACCGGTTATATGTTCTAGCTTTACACGTATTAAAGTATCCATCCACCAAGTAAAATCGGCATCAATAACACTTAGGGGATCGACAACTTTTACATTCAAAGGACCTGCATTTATTTTATACTCTGGATTATAAGCTATGGGATAATCAGGGCCACCGAAAACATTATCAGGACCAGCTGGTGGCTTTGACAATATCTCATCGATAGTTTCTTCTGTAAAATCAAGATTCATACCACCATTACCAAAACCTGCAATTCTGGTTATTTTAGGGCTATCACCATATGATCCATTCTGAACTAAACCATTAATGGTAAGATGAGGCATTGCTGTATAAACTTTAATATTTTTACGCCCTGATAAATATGGATGAGTTTGTCCGCTACTATTTGGAAAATCAAGTCCAAAAGGCAAATAATCATTATATGCATATGCAAGAGCAAGGAAGTAATATTGCTTATTATTTACCAGTCTTACATCATCAGTAGCAAAAGCATCTTGTGAAAGAATAAAAGAGTGCTGTATACCATTATCACCACCAGTAACTTCAATTACAGGAACGTTTGCTCCAATTAAATCATTAAAGTCGTAGTTTACAATTTTCGTTACACCATTTTTAACATCAAATTGTGCCACTAAACGAGCAAGGTCAGGATCATGTATATTATCAACACTTACTGTTGGTCCTTTTAATTGGAATATTTGATAACCTTCGAAGCGATAATAAGCATCACTGGCAACCGGAGGATTGCTACCGGGTAATGGCTGTATAATATTTGGATCAAATTCAAAATATTTTTCAAGAAAGTTATTCGAATTGGCTGAATTGCTAATGTAAACAATTAATTGTCTATCAAGTTCAACCATTGCTAAATCTGGAGCAGTTGGTCCATCAATAACTTTAAAACAGTTATCGAATAATGCCTGACATTTATCATCAACTACTCTAAGTTTTTCTACTGAAGCCCATGCGCCACCAGATTGGGCTCTTGCCCAAGGAATACCAACAGTAATATAGTTTACAGCACCTGATTTAAGAGTAAACGGTCCGGCTGACTGCATAAAACGTCTATCCGCTGGTGGGTTTGGTGATCCACCATCTCCAGTTTCTTCTGACCAATAAAAACCATTAATATTAAATCCACCGTTTGGTGGTAATCCGCCAGTACCCCAGTTACAAGGATCACTATCGAATGGAAACATAAAGTCGCACTCAGGTCCAACTGTTCCGGCACCTGCAATATAGGCAGTGCCACCATAATACATTTTTGTATTATCTTTCCAAATACCTCTTAAATAGTTATAATACTCGGGAGCATTTGTGGGATCACTTTGGTTAGCGTTTCCACCATTATTATGATAAACAAATCTGCGCATACCGTAACGCTCATCATCAACAATACCATTTCCAAAGTTCACACCATTAATAGCGGCTGATCTAACAATAGTTGGTGCAGTTACCAATTGGCCTTCACGGAAAAAAGGCATATTTCTTAGACTTCCATCTTGTGTAACAATTTCGCATGTTCCACCAAATGATGGTCCACCAATACTATCACCTTCAAATGAAGGATTATCATAATCATCAGGATCCATATAAGGTCCCTGGAAAAAGTCGACACCAATAGCTGGTGGCTGTTCTCCATACGCATTAACTTCTCCATTACCGTCAACAGCTTTTCCGTTATAGCAATAACCTAAACCACGACCTACATCACAACCAACAAAGTCATCACCTGCATATCCTAAATCAGTATCAACCCAAGGAGAGAAGTAAGTTTGAGTAAGCTCAAATGTTGAACGGTTGATTATCTCATAACTATAAAAAGTCATATTATTGATAACATCGTTTGTAGCAAATGCAAATGCTTGAGCTCTAATTTCCAAACCAATGGCCGAACCTGTTGTTTCGGTGTGAATATTACCTTTATCGTTAAATACCCACCATAATGTTTGGTCACCTTTTATAACCTGGTCAGCAAGAATACTACCTGTAACAGTTCTATCATATTCTTCTTCCATGGAAATAACTTCGCTATGGCAAAGCTCATTACTAATATCATAATAAGGATAATCACCGTCTGTTGGCTCATACTCACCATCACCTAGAACATCATAGAAAGGCGCCAAATAATGACTTTGACCTTTAGATCCATCCCCATGTGCAGGCCAGTTAGTTATCGATTGCGGAATTACATAATCTTCGCTAGGAATAAAAGCACCAGTTATAGGATCGGTATGAGATAAAAACTCATCAACTTCAGCTCTGGTTATTTTAAAAAACTCATCATATTCGGCACAAACGGTTTCATCGATTGCCGCAGTACCATCAACTGTAAGTGGTCCTGTCCAATAATCAATACCAACCTGGCGATAACGCTGAGCAGCTAATTTTAACTGGTTATTAATATCCAAACCTCCAATCCAAAGCGAACCAGAAAACATTGATGTTGCTGCTCCTTCCTTTGGAATAAAATATTTGGCACCAACTCCACCTGGCAAATCCCACCACATGTCGCCACCAGTATTAATCCGTGCCCTTACGTTATTAATATCAAGCCAATCGTAAGCTGAGGCTGGTGAACAGCCAGCTGTAGTTTGCTTCAGGTTAGCACCTTGTTTTGTCTTCTCTCTGTGATATTCTTCGGCAGAAAGCTGATTCAAAAACACAAATGAAACAAAAACGATCAACCAAGCTCGTATAATATTCTTCATGATGATTATATTTTTTACTTTCTTATTCAATTTTATTGCTTTTTATTAATCTTAGAAGTTAAACATTAGTCCAAGACGTATTTGACGAGGAGTACTGTAATTTCCCGGATTATTTACGAAATTACCATACAAATCTCTGAACGCTGTAGGATCAAGTTGATTATTGATTTGGCGTTGCCATTCAGGAGCAGTAAGATATCCATCGTCTTCTGGATTACCGGTATATGAATAAACATTAACAATGTTTTTGGTATCAAGTAAGTTTAATACCTGTAGATATACATTCAAATATGCTTTTGATGCTTTATCACCTTCTTTTTTATTCAACTTGAAATAGAAATCTTTGTCAACTCTTAAGTCAAGGCGAAATTGCCACGGAAGTCTTGATCCACTATATGTACCTTTTAATAAATTAGTAACAGGCGATAATGGTGAATTTACATTTCTAGATGCTGTATATGGCGTTCCGGATCCTCCGTTAACTGTTAAGCTGAAACCAAAATTACTTAAAGGCTCCATTGGTGCTTTACCTGATTTTTCGCGGTTTATTTTTGGACCATTATAGTCTTTTCCAGCACCCCAACGATAATCTAATACTATGTTAAACCCATGCCTTCTATCCCAAGGCATTGGGAAAGTAGAACGTAAGTTAGGTAAACCGGCAGCTAACAATGATGCGGCAGTTGTAGTAGAAGCACCTGTTGCATCAGCGAACTGTAAGGTATAGGCTGCTCTAACACGAACATTACCTGTACGACGCAAGTCAAATTCTGCAGTAAGTCCTTTTACTGTTCCAAAGTCAATGTTATTATATGAGGTGTAATCTTTTGGATAAGCTCCATTAAAACGATACAACTGAATCATACTTCTCATCTCCCGATAGAATGTTGTAAAAGTGATAGATGAAGTATTTGAAACTTTCTGTGTAAATCCTAATTCATAATCAATGGTCTTTGTAGGCTCCAGTGAAGGATTGTCCAGACTACCACCGATATTATTAAAGAAGTAATACTGTGAGGGATCGGAAAACATATTACTTGTTGGTCGTTGTGTAAGAACATCGTAGTGGGCAAAGAATAAAGCTTCATCGGAAATTGGGAACGAGAAAGAAATACGAGGCATCACATTAATTTGTGGATCATAATCCTTAAACGATCTTATATTAACCTGCGCTTGTTCCGGATCAATTAGTGCCGGACTGATACCATTACCTACGTCAAGAATAGTTGGATCTAATATTTCGATACCATCGGCATTATACCAGATATATTCATTACGATAACCAACAACTTTTGTAGGATCTTTAACTTTATCAACATAAACAACATAATTTTCACCCATGTTTGAAGGATGCGAAACATTTTCAAAACCAGGTACACTGGTAATGTCTCCTACATTATGAGCTGGATAAAGCAAAAACGGATCTTCAAGCACTTTCTGGTTTGCATCAAATCTATCTACCCTAACACCAACATTAAAAATAAGATCTTTAAATGCAAACTGATCCTGAATATAACCAGCCATATAAATAGGTTGGTATGCTCCAATATCACGTGAAAATACCCCATTTGCATCAGTCTTATTAAAAAAGTCCTCATACGCTGGCTGGCTTGATAAAACATTACCTTCATAATCAAATCCCATATAGCTTATTGCTGAGAGTCCATCGTTCCAAAGCTCATCGGGTGAAAACAATCCAACATTTAAAGCACTTTGGTCGAGATTAACAGTATGAGTAACTCCATTTCGGTCGTAATACTCAATTGTACCATTATCAAAATCATATGAATCCATAACAATATAATCAAGACCATCTACTGGCAAACCCATTGCTTCACGAAGATTTTTATCAAATGTGCGTTGCGAATTTGCATCGTATTTTCTTCTGTATATAATAGTATCCACATGGCCGTCATACGAAATAAGTTCCGGGTTATCCAGATCAAGCTGAATAAGATGGGCATTTGTTAAACCCTTACCATCACGCGCGAGATTCCAAAAACCCGTTGGGGCATAATTAATATTTCTGTTTGCCCGTTGCTCATATTGAAAACCTAATTTAACACCATGATTACCAATATCAAGAGATGCATCCATTCGCATATTATATTGATCGTTATTCCACTTACCATAACCCGTTTGATTGGTTCCTGGCGATTGGTACAAACCATATATCGATTGTGGAGTACTACCATTTAACATTGCATTTCCTAGAAGAATATCATCAATATTTTGGTAGTGACCAACAGGTTGCCCATCATAAATGTTATAATAATCTGTTGTATATTTTGCAACTAAGGGATTAATATCACGAGGACTCCACTCAACAAGAGTATCATAATCCCATGAGTTAAGCAGCCATACATTTTCATAATACTGTCCGTTAACTGTATCGCTTCCTAATTCAAATGTTGGTGTTTTATAAGTTGAGAATTTACCGATATAACCATATTTAAATAGGTTATCCCAGTGATTTGCATCACCATATTCTCCTTTATCTTTTGTGTAGTCGAACTGCAATGAATAATAGAAGTTCTTAAATATTGAGGTGCTTTCAGCATCTGTTGGAAAACGCTGAGTAAACCTAATATAACCTCTATAATTAGTATTTTTTCTTAATCTATTTTTATCAGAATTTGCAAGAGTTGCACCATAACTATAATCACGACCACTATAATAATAATAGCTGCCGCCAATTGTAAGGTTAATGGTTTCAGTTGTACGAATATTAATATTGCCAATGAAGTTATAGCTTTGTTGCGCAGTATTTGGTGCGGTATTAACATGCTGTAAATCACTGTTTCGTAAAAACTCTCCATTAATAAAAGTACCTGAGCCTGAGCCTGAAGGTCGGATGGGATTTTGTTCAAGCATCCGTAAGTTTTCATCAGAAAGGGTATAGTAACCTGTTGCTGACGGGTTACCATCTTGATTTGCATTCAGATCACCAGCTATAAAGAAACCAAGGAGTGAAGTGTTCTTGTCCTTTCCCTTAATAAGTGGCCCCATCATATTAAATCCAACTCTATTGTGGCCGAAAGCATCGAGAAATTGTGATGATTCCAACTCAATACCTGCACCAAATTCACGAGCAGGCCCCTTTGTTGTTACATTGATAATACCGGAAGTTACATCACCATACCTTGCTGGCACACCACCCAAGATAACATCAACTTGCTCGATGGCAGATTGAGGTACGCTTGAATTACCTATAACACGGATACCATCAATATACATGGCTGTTGCATCCGAACGAGCACCACGAACACTTCCACGCTCTCCATCCTCAGAAAATACACCACCAACTGTAGTTGCTACAGCATTTGCATTTCGATTAGGCATCTTCGAAATCTCTTCGGCGGTAATGGTTTGACCCGATGCCGTTTGATCTTTATCAATCAAAGGTACTTTGTAGGCAACTACCTCAACAACGTCAAGGGTTTCGGCGGTTGATGTTAATTCAACATCATAAAACCTGATTTGATCGCCACCAATAATAATACCCTGAATAAGTATTGTTTTGTAGCCAACAAAAGTTGCCTTCAAATCATACTGTCCGGGAGGAATTGGCTTAATCATGTAATTTCCATCAAAATCAGAAGTAGCACCTCCAACTTGCGATCCTTTGTTTTCCAGTACAATATTGGCAAAAGGAATTGGTTCTTTTGTATCCTTGTCAAGCACTGTCCCTTTCAGCGCACCCGACTGGGCAAACACCACGACGCTTGTTGCAAAAATTAAACCAAGAGTAAGGAGTAAATTTCTTAACATACCTGCAAATTTATGTTCAACTAAGTTCTTTATTTATGATTCAAAAAGTTGGTAAATTTAATAATAATTGATTATCCAAGACAAAATACCATTAACTTTTTTTAACATTTTAAAAATACTGTTTCTTAAGTATTTCTGAATATATAACAGCTTTCCGTAAATCTATTTTCCCAGTTTTCTTCTTTTTTGACGGATTATTCGTTCCAGTATCGGTGGAAGAAGATTGGCGCAACTTTGACTGCTTTTTAACAATGACATTGCTTGTGGGTTTATAGTTGCTTTCTTTATAATAATCATCATAAGAAAACAATTCTTCTGGCTGACTGTTTAGAATTGAAACCCTCTCAGGTTTGTTTTCCGAAACTATATTTAATTCTTCATTTTCCAAAACCGAATCACTATGACTATAATTCTCTTCTTCGGTTTTTATTCCTATTTCATCCAATAATGAATCAAGCAATGATCTTTTTTGCTCTTTAGATGATTGATTACTTCTTGCCTTTTTCTTTCTGTTTGCGTTATAGATTGAAAATACAATCCAAACTAATCCTATTATTATGTAAAGGAAGTCCTCGAAGGATGCGTATGAAACCATTATTTATTTTATATTACCTAAATTTATAATCAAGATTGAATTGATAAAAGTATAAATTAAATCCTTACAATATGCTTAATGTAGTTTTAAAATGATATTTGATTAATAAATGCTATCAACAACAATGGTGTTTTTACTCTGGCGACAGCCAAAAAGACTTTCTTACCAGTATCAATAACAAAAATATCTGACTCCCACCAAATAACTGGCAATTTGATTCTATACAAATAATTACCATCCATTTAAAGGACAAACTATTTTTACCAAGGTTCAGAATTCAGAATCAGCTACATTACAAATTTTTCACAGTGATCAACTGAAGCTTAAGGTTTTAATACTTTGTGATTAAACACGGAATATGTATAATGAAGGTTAAGGTTTTTTTTGCATTCTAAGCAAAATAATTACCTCATAAGTGGTTAATAGTAAATAGTAAACGAAAAAAGTAATAGTAAATGAGATTGCCTTATCGCGATTTAACCAGGCATAAACTACAATAATAATTGAAAACAATACCAGCTTACCAAAATTTACAAGCATAAATGCATTGGCAAAATAAGATATCCTGCTCCCGATATATTTAGATAGCATTATAATTGCGAATAATGTAAAAGAGTATAAAAACAATAATATGATGGGCCAAACATTACATATAACTATGGCAGGAACCCAAAACTGTATTATTAGGCTAATAATTAAAATTATAAGAGTAAAATATGTAAATCGTGATATTATTAGTCTGATATTAGGTTTCATAAAAATCAGTATTAAATTTATTGCAAAAATATATTATTGGTGATAAACTTCGTGTTATAGGGGTTGAATTGTTATACGTTATTTGTTATATGTTGATTGTTGTTCGGTTAACTGATTTGGCCATAAGTAATTGCAAAGTATGATTAGAAACCGCTAACGCCTTAATGACGAAATAAGAGTTTCAAGTATTCTTTAGTTTCGGTTTACCAATATGTGTAGTCTGGGTTTTTAGACCACTTTCCTGTAAAAAGGTTAAAATTTTTATTAAATTACATCCTTTAATTTAACCATAGACCCCCTGCTTAACTTTTTTAACTGTTATGAGGCCTTCATTTTAATGATGATGGTCTTCTTCGAGGTGTTGTCGAAGAAGATCTTTTCCGTAATCGTTGCCATTGGGTGTTCTTACAATGGTATGAACATGCTTTTTACTGGGTTTGCTCCCAGACAGAAAGACAGGTATTTGATGATCGAATTCAATCAGCACAACAGGACTTTGAATACGATAATAAAATGCATCATTCTCATCGCTACCCCCAACCCAGGCAAAATAGGTATGATCCATATGTTCCAAAATTTCATCCATTCTCACTTCAGCATGACCTTCTTTCATGTTTCCTATATATTCACTGATGAGCTCTTCCAGAATATTCATTTGCGTTTCATTCAGGGCTGTAACATTTAGGCCGGAATATGGAACGATTGCATTGTCATCGAACGAAGCGGCCTGATTGTAGTTGTAATCTTTTCTGTCGAATAATGTTGCTGTTTTTCGCTGCTCATTATCGAGTGAATTATAAAATTTCAAACCTAGTTTTTCTTCATTTTCAAAAGTCCTGGTGCCTGCATTTTCTCCTTCAGCTATATAATTTGGTTCCGACCCCATAAATGTAGGTGTCATTACAACCTGATCTCCAAGAATAAAATAGTTGATCACCAAATGGTGACCATCAATTTGCCAGCCCCAGGGTTCAGTATCCGAAGGAATACCCATAAATGAAAACCAGTAAAGGTCAGATCCCAACATCTCAAACTCATTGGCTAACTGTGCTAAGTAACCTTCCATTTTCATAATATCCTGGGTTTTTTGAAACCCTTTAGGACTCAGGCTTTCTTTAAGGATCCTGAATGCAAGTTCTTTTTGTTTTTCTGTGAGATCAGGTAACCCAATGCCTTTTCTTTTATAAAAATCAATGTTTGACCATCTGCGCCATTCCTTGTTATCGATTGAAAAGGTGCACATTTCTCTTTGTTCGATACTTAATGAATTCAGGAAAACCTCGACGGCTTTTTTTATCCCAGCCGTACTTATTCCAGTTGCATTTATAGAATACAAATCAGGGATTAGATCACCATCAGTAGTCACCCCATAGTAGGGTACACGTAATGCCTTTCTTTCAGCTTCTGTGTCAGACTGTTCTACTTTAAGCATGGGTGAGGGTGTCGCTAGTCCTGTGTTTGCTGTGGTTTCACCCCATTTCACAATAGGTAAAATATTTATTCCAGGGGTAATAATTAGTGTTCTATAAGCCGCGACACCAATATTAGAATCATCAAATACATCGTAACTATGCATGAAAGTATATAGCATAGTGTCAGGTTTTTCCGCTGGCCATTCAAAGGTAACGGAATAAACGCCTTCTCCAATATCCTGCATGGCTATCCTTCTCCATCCCAGTGGTCCCGAACCAACTATTGCAATGGTTTCAGGATCAGTAATATTGTCAATAACTTCAGACATGTCTACTTGAAAAGTGATTGTAGCGACATTCTTATTTTTTTGCTGGCAGCCCAAAAGAATTAAAAGGCTAAAAAGGAAAATTATTCTGTTCATAGGATTTCTATATATACTATCTGAAGGCAATAATAGCTTTTATATGACAGACGGTTATTAATTTTGTTTAATAATTGTTTTTTTTATTGATTTATTAAGCTCATTCTGAAATTTAATTGGTATTCGCAACAGAATTTAGTCGCTGATTCTGGTGGAAATGTCTCATACATAGTACAAAAACTACTTTTTAAACAATCCTCTCATCCCATAAAAAACCGCCCCTGCCACTGATAGAATTGTTAATGCCAGGGTGAACACAGGAAAATCCCAATCAAGCCACCCATCTATAGCCTTTCCGCCAAATGCCCCGGCCACCATAATTACAATCATTTGTAAGCCAAGAGTAGAATACTTAGCATAAAATTTGAGTGGGCTTTCTTTTTCTTCGCGTTGCATCAAATGCTAAACTACAATAATTTGAAAAATAAAGCTGCTTTCGAAGAGAAAATTGTTAGTGGTTAGTATGTAGGTTTGTGATAATTAATTCTGATTATTTATTCTTGATATCATCATCAGTACCCATTTTACAAGTACCGGTAAAGGCTGCCCCAGGCTCAATCGATAGTTTTTTTGTTTCAACATCGCCCGAGAAAATTGCTGTAGCTTTAAAAACAGTAAGGTTGGCAACCACAAGCTTACCAACTACTTTACCACAAATATCGGCATCGCCACATGTTATTTCGCCATCCACATTACCGCTTTCGCCAACAACAATTCGGCCTTTTGCATCAATTTTACCTACAATTGTGCCTTCAATTCGAAAATCGCCTTCCGAATGAATATCACCAGTAATATTTGTTCCTTGTGCTATTATATTTGGCATCTGACTATCTCCGTTTCCGTTTCTATTCTTTTTCACAATACTATCTGATTAATCTCTTTTGTAATTCTTCTCAAAAAATTCCTTGTACAAAGCAATATCTTTATCTCTGTAGAAAATTGGATAATTAGACGCAGAAATTGAATATACTTCAAACTCCTTATTCTGTAGCCCTGAAACAACATATTCATCATTTCTAAGAGCTAACAAATAATTACCTGCCTCATCCTTACTGTCAAAATTACCAACTGTTATTATAGTGCGCTGATCGTCAAGCATCAAGCTCTTTACCCTCAGCCTTTTAAGCCTGAAATATTTTTTATCAAAATCTGAGATTCTAACTTTCAGTGCACTTACATTTACATCTTCTGATTTAACAATAATTAATACGAGATGCATTTCATCGGCATTAAACCTATATATTGATTCTTTTGCTGAAGCCTTAGGAGAACTCACATTTGAACCTTCAGGAATACCTAATCCATATTCAAGTTGCAATGTTTGTATTACCGACTTAGCCAATGGTGCTACCGAGCTGGTGGGGTATTTTTGAACAAGACTGATAAGTGATGAATATAACGTGTCGGCAACATCTACTGCACCCAATGAAATTGCCCTTAGGTATAAGAATTTTGGAATAAGGGCTGTATCTTCAGGAAATAATCCAACGGCCTCATCAGAATAAGTAATTACTCTATAATATTGCTCACGATTAAATGCTTTGAAAGTTTTTTCGTAAAGGGTTGCCGCTTCATTTTTCTGCTGACTAAGTTTAATAAAATAATCAGGGTCGAGAAGAACTTTCGCATAATTACTTTCAGGATAATTAGCTACAATCAATCCCTTGTAAAAATTGGATTCATCATTATTTCCTTCTCCGGTATATATTTTATATAAAGCGTACCATGATTCCAATCTGTATTTATTATCAGGATATTTTTTTTGGAATTCAAGATAAGTATCCAAAGCAAGGGTTGTATCTTTTAAATCTTCATAATAAAGATATGCCAATCGATTATATGCGTCAACTATCAGGCTGTCGGAAACAGCAAGTTGCTCAGGTGTACGTGGGATATGCTGAAGATAATATGCTCGATCGCGCGGATTTGTAACAAGCATTATAACACTATCACTTTTTGTAATGACTTCTTCATCCGTTAAATCTTCTTCAAAAGATTGCATAACCATTCTCTTATCAGTGAGCCGCCAGTTATCCTCAAGTTTTCTATCACCCCACTTTTTTACAAACTCAGTACGACCTCGACCCAGTGCAGCGGGGTTATCAAAATACCAGCCTCCGCCAAGTGGCTGACCGGGTTTACTTCTTGTCATATCAACAAACTGTGTTCCGATCCCGTTTTCTTTTTCCTTTGCTATCTTTTGCTGTTCCTTTTCGTATTCTTCAATAAGATTATCAATCATTGCATAAAGATCAACAGTATCCATCAAGGCAATTGTTTGAAGACTATCTTGCAATTCAATTGTTTGTATCTGTGCAACCAAAGCCGAAAGAATTGTAGTCTTGCTCATTATTTTTTCATAATCAGGATAGTCCTTTGGCAGCGACATTGCCGCTGTATCGTAATAAGCTTGTGCTTGTTGATAAACTCCATCATCAAAATAAATATCGGCCAACTCTAACGAAGATGTTGTTTTTTGAACTGGATCGCTTACACTTGTACTAACTGATTTTTTCAAATAATAGATCACCAAAGTGTCCTTATTATCAGTTGTTGCAATTTGAGCAAGTGCATAATAAATTTGGTCGAGGTAATCTTTATTTTTGTCCTCTTTGGCCATTTTAAGCAATACCTTATTTATATGCCTGCTATCGCCAGATCCTTCTACATAGCATTGAGCAATATTCATTTGTGCTTCAAATGCCATCTTATAAGGAGGGTTTTTCTTAACAACCTTAGAAAAATATGACATTGCCTGAGTGTAATTATGGTCCAATTGATTAATCTGTCCCATAATAAAATAGATCCTGGTTATAGTGGAATTATCGGATGCCAACTCCATTCCTCGTTCAAGATATGGATAAGCTGCTTTATAATTCCCACGAGCTATATAAAAGTCGGCATAAACAATTGGAATTTCTTTTTCAACACTTCTTGGAAAATTTTCCTCTTTAAGTTTGCTTTGAAGAAGGTTTAATGATGCTTCTGCTTTTTCAAATCTTTCTGTTTGAATAAAAGTACGGGCAAGCCAAAGTATTGCTTCATAGGATATTGGTGTGGATTCATACTCCTTGGCAACATAATCAAACACACGGCGAGCACTGGTATAGTCTTGTTTGTAAAAATGTGCCATTCCCATCATCAAATAACTATCCTTAACCCACTTAACATATTCTTTACCACCAAACGACATCGAATGTCTCTGGATACCAATGGAGGCCTTTTTTATGGTGCGATCCATCTTTGGATTAAGGATGGTAGCATCAGACTTGGTTCCATAATTATTTATCCTGATAACACTATTATAATTGTCAACCACTTTTTCATTTAGTATCACAATGCCTTCATTTAAACTTACCATGCCATTCCAATAAACATTATAATGACATGTAACGTTATGATATGCCCGGCGTGTCCATGTATTTTTTTTTGTGGAGCAGGAGCTTATAAGTAGCAATAGGGTAATTGCCACTAAAAAAAATGAAGACGTATTTGATCTTTGCTTAATCAAAGTATATTTTTAATCTTAATAACTAAATTTAAAGCGTTTTATTACAAATAATGAGTGGCAAAAATAATTAGAGTTTCATGAAAAACCATATTTATTCAAAATTAGTTTAAAAAGCATACAAAGTGCCATTAAATAACAGTGTTCATTTTTTGTTTTATATGTTTCCTAATATTTGTTTTAATATGATTAGCAACCAAATATAATAAAGCAGGTGATTGTTAGTTTTGCTTTTTTACCTTTGCACTTTTATTATGGCGAAATCAAAAAAAAATAAGAAGTGGTATAAAAAACTCCGAAGCAAGTATAGGTTAGTAATATTTAACGACCAAACTTTTGAGGATAGGCTCTCGTTAAGATTAACGAGATTAAATGTTTTTATTTTTATAATTAGCATTGGCATTATTTTTATGACGCTAACTTTTATACTGATTGCAAATACATCGGTTAAAAAATACATTCCAGGTTATCCGGATATAGATGAAAAAAGGCAGCTATATAATTTGAATATTATTGCTGACTCGTTACTAATAGATATTGAGAAGAAAAATAGATATATAGCTAGTTTTAAAAATATTTTTGAAGATAATCCAGTAGAAGGTGATTACAGCGAACCAGATATTACAGATCTCCATTATGACACTATTCAAAACAGGAAATCGATTGTAGATAGCACCTTGAGGGCTGAATTCGAGAATCAAAGTATGCACAATTTGTATTTTAACGAATCGGGGCAGCTTACAGAATCCAATGAGGCATCAATAAAGAGTTTTAACTTTTTCACTCCCATGCGAGGAATTATTACTTCGCGCTTTAATTTAATGGAAAGTCATTACGGAATTGATATTGTTACTTCACGTAATGAAGCTGTAGTAGCTACGCTGGAAGGTACAGTTGTATTCTCGGGCTGGACTTTAGAAACAGGGTATATTATTGGTCTACAGCATGAAAGGAACTTTATTTCAGTATACAAGCATAATTCTATTCTATTAAAAAAGGAAGGTGACCATGTGCTTGCTGGTGAACCAATTGCCATATCCGGAGAATCCGGAGAATTAACAACCGGCCCTCACCTGCATTTTGAATTATGGGAAAATGGAAGTCCTGTAAACCCGGAAGAATACATCCTTTTTAACTAGATAACCAAGAATCCCAAGAGTAATATGAAGAAAAGAGTAGCGATATTAGGATCGACCGGTTCGATTGGCACTCAGGCATTAAGTGTAATTGATGAACAATATGAATTATTTACTGTAGAAGTACTTACCGCAAATAACAACTCAAAACTTCTGATTAATCAGGCAATTAAGTATTTGCCCAATGTGGTGGTAATAGGAAATAAGGGTCACTACCCAGTTGTTCGCGATGCGCTTGAGAGTTATGATATAAAAGTATATGCCGGTGAAGATGCCATTAGTCAGGTAATGGAAATGGATACAATCGATATTGCACTTATTGGAATAGTTGGCATACACGCTCTAAAACCAATATTATCGGCACTAAAGAATAAGAAAAAAATAGCTCTGGCCAATAAGGAAAGCCTTGTGGTTGCGGGCGAATTAATATCAAAAACTGCTGTTGAATATGGTGGACAAATAATACCCGTTGACTCTGAGCATTCGGCCATTTTTCAATGTTTGATGGGTGAACTTGATAATCCTATTGATAAAATAGTTCTTACTGCTTCAGGTGGCCCATTTCTAAATAAAAGTATCGATTATATTAAGAATGTCACACGTTGTCAGGCACTGAATCACCCCACATGGAAGATGGGCAAAAAAGTTAGTGTTGATTCGGCAACATTGATGAACAAAGGGATGGAAGCCATTGAAGCTCGCTGGCTATTTGATATTAATCCAAACCAAATTGAAGTTATTATACATCCTCAAAGCATTATACATTCATTAGTATATTTTACTGATAGATCTGTGAAAACACAGCTTAGCTTTCCCGATATGCGAATTCCTATCCAGTTTGCGCTTACTTATCCTCACAGGGTAAAAAACTCTTTTCAATCTCTGGACTTACTACAAACAGGTACATTAAACTTCCTTCCTCCTGATGTGAAAAAATTTCGTAATCTTGCACTCGCTTTTAAAGCCTTGGAAATGGGTGGTAATATGCCCTGTATTCTAAATGCTGCAAATGATGTGGCTGTTCAAGCCTTTTTGGATGAAAAAATCGGTTTATTGCAAATATCAGATATTGTTGAAGAAAGTATGACTTTGATTCCTAGAATAGAATTACCTACTCTATCAGATTATTTTGAAACTGATATTCAAACAAGGAAAAAAGCAATTGAATTAATTAAGTAAAATTATAACAAGATATAAATGGAAATAGTAATCCAGGTACTTCAGCTCTTATTGAGCCTCTCTATATTAGTAGTAGTTCACGAATTCGGGCATTTTGCTGCGGCAAAGATTTTTAAAACCAGAGTAGAAAAGTTTTATTTGTTCTTCAATCCATGGTTTTCAATTTTCAAATTCACTTTTAAAGGAACCGAATATGGCATGGGATGGCTGCCCCTTGGTGGTTATGTTAAGATTTCGGGGATGATTGATGAGTCGATGGATAAGGAAGCCATGAAACTACCACCCCAACCATGGGAGTTTAGATCGAAGCCAGCTTATCAACGACTAATTATAATGTTAGGTGGAGTTTTTATGAATGTACTTCTGGCTTTTCTTATCTATATAGCAATGCTGTCTTTTTGGGGAGATGAGTATTTAAGCACCAAAGAGGTAAATAAATATGGTATCAGGGCTGATAGTCTTGCCATGGAAATGGGATTCAGGCATGGTGACAAAATCATGCTGCTTGATGGTGAATATATTGAAGATTTTAGCAAAATCCCAATGAATCTTGTTCTGAACGAGGTTAAAAATGTAGAGGTCATAAGAGATAATGTTCCAACAACACTAACTCTTCCCGAAGGAAGTTTAAATAAATTGATAAATCATAAATCGAAGTTATTTACCATACGAATTCCATTTATTGCCGATAGATTTTCAAAAAATTCATTGGCTGAAAATTCAGGGATACAAATTGGGGATGCCATATTGGGAATAAATGGAGTTAATCTTATTTATTTCAATGATTTTCGTGAAGAGATCCAAAAGCACAAAAATGAATCGGTACTCATAACTGTTGCTCGCGATGCCGATACTATTATACTTCCTATGCAGCTGGGTGAAGATGGTTTAATAGGAGTATTTCCAAATGGCGACATAAATGAGTTTTTTGAAATTAGCAAGAAAGAATACACAATTGCTGAAGCCATTCCAGCCGGATTTACTCGTACCATTGGCGGAATTGACAATTATTTAAAACAGTTGAAATTACTTTTCTCACCCGAGGTAAAGGCTTACGAAGGTGTTGGTGGATTTATTACCATTGGTAGTATTTTTCCGAAACAATGGCATTGGGAAAGCTTTTGGAAACTAACAGCATTTTTATCAATTATGCTTGCAATACTTAATGTATTACCAATTCCGGCACTGGATGGTGGTCATGTGCTTTTCTTGCTTTATGAGATAATTGCACGACGTAAGCCAAGTGACAAGTTTTTGGAGTATGCTCAGGTATTTGGTATGGTAGTATTGTTTAGCCTTTTGATTTTGGCTAATGGAAATGATATTGTTAAGTTGTTTAAGTAGATAGTTTATTTCCAAACTTAACTGGCAATATTATTGATTTGGAGTTATTCCAGAATTACTTTTCTGTCCTTCAAATTATATCTATCACCTTCTTTAAGCATATAGAATATTGCATCCTCATTGGGCAGGTTTTTCAGATCAGAACCTTCAAGCGACCAAAAGCTACCATCATATACAAGCACATAACTAGCTCCTATCACTTCAAATTCATCTCCTTTTACTACTATCGCTGTATTTTCGTCAATTCCAATGCCAAGTAATTCAGGCTTTTGCATAAGAATGTCGAACATATCAAACTGGCGGTTACGAGCCAATACGTGCTGATCGATTGCAATATTTGTAATGAAACCTAATCCTTCTTCGTGATTACCCAACATAGTTTGATTGTTCTCTGTATCACCTCTGGCAAGATACGATCCTTGAATTGTAGCTCCTGCAGATGAACCAGCTATTACTCCTCCCCTGTCGAGCAGTTTAAACATTTCATCGTGTGCCTTAGTACCAAGAAATCCATCGGCTATTCTCCATTGCCTTCCTCCGAGGAAATATAAACCAGTTGCTGTTTTCAATGGCTCAATAAATTCATCAGTATTTGCAATGGCAGTATCACGAGTATGCATTATTGTAATATCTTTAAATCCATGGCTTTCAAAACTTTTTTCAATAAAGTAGTATGATGAATCCTGAAGTAAATAATCATCATCCAATGCAGTTGGGATAACAATAATTTTTGCCGAATCACCACCGGCATATTTTTTAAACTCCATAAAAATAGAAGAATCTAGTTTTCCTCCTCCAATCACGATTAGTGTTCCGTTTTTGTAACCAGTAGTTATCAATTGACGTCTTTTCATTTGAGCTTGTAATCCAGAACATTGAACAATAAACAGTGCTCCTATAACTATGTAAAATAAATATTTCATAATGAATTATTTGCTATTGTTTCCAGCTTGTCCAAAAATAAGTAAACGAGTTTTTAATTAAACAAGATTCATCATACATGAACTCATTTGGCAAAATAAAAGTGTTAACACTTTTCAATTTTAAGGTTTGTTTTTCTGATGTGCCAACAACTCGTAAGCATTCATTACCATTAATCATTAAACTAAATGGCATCGTGAAATTACTACCAACATTAATCCAGCTATACGTAAATTCGAAATTACCATATTTGTTACGAAACTCATACTCCAATATCGGGGGTTCCTTATCATACAGAAATTTATTAAAAAAATCTGTTAAATCCATATTAGTTTCTTCATTTACAAAGTTTATGAAATCGTCGGAAGTTATAGTCTGGAATTTATGAGCATTATAAAACTTTTTAATTAGGTTAAAAAATAGGGTGTCATTATCGATTATGCATCTCAAATTATTTAACATTGCAGCACCTTTATGGTATATGTCGCCCCCAACAAAGGTATTATCATTTACATCACTATTACCTACAACAGGCCAGATATTGAATATCATACTCATGTTGTCAGCTGTAGCGTTTAGATACTCTTTGTAACCTAACTTCTCTTCCATAAAAAGATGCTCACTGTATGTTGCAAATGCCTCACTAATCCAAGCATCAGCCATATCACTCATAGTTACTGTATTACCCCACCATTCGTGTGCAAGCTCATGAACTACCAAATAATCATAATCCTTATTCTCATAATTTCTCCTTTTACTTTTCCCATAATCACCACCAATAGCAATGGCACTTTGATGCTCCATCCCTTCATAAGGAGATTCAACCATTGCTATTCCATCTTCTTTGTAAGGATATTCCCCAAAAAGTTTTTCATATACTTCAACAATTTCCTTGGTTTGTTTATAATACTCTTTTGCCAATTTCAAATTATGCGGAAGTACGTAATAATCTATATTATACGATCCATTTGAATTGATGTATTTTTCGTTAAAATTTACAAAATCCCCCATATAAAAAGTCACACAATAACTGTTTATTGGATAACTAACATGCCACTTGTAATTTGTATATTTATTTTCAATAGCATAGGTTGATTGCAAATTGCCATTCGAAATTGCTTGATATTTTGACGGAACCTGAACATTAATTGTCATGGAATCCGGTTTTTCTGAGAGATGATCCTTGCACGGCCACCACGAACTTGCCCCAAGATGTTCACAGGCTACACCCACCCAATGTTTAGATCTTTTCTTTCCCCACACAAAACCACCATTCCAGGGAGGACGTATTGCATTTCTGGGTTTTCCTGAATAACTTATGGTAATCTTATATCTATGATTCGATAGCAGAGGTTTATCAAAATCAATAAATATCGCATCGTAGTATCTTTCGTAATTCAATTCTTTACCTTCAAATTTAATTGAACTTATTATAAAATTGTCGCTTAAGTCGATTTGAATTTTGTTTGTACTGGCGAGAGTATTAAAATAGATATTATTATTACCGGATATGCTTTTTGTTTTGGGCATTATTTTCACAGTAAGATCATAATAATATACATCAAAACATGTTCTCTCAGGTCGCAATGCTCCTTGTAAAGAATCTCGGATGGTATATTGTTTCTTATAACCATTTTCTGGATAAAGCTTGCCTGTATCATAATAATGCTCGGTAAATAAATCCACCAAAAACTGATCGGAAATAATTGCTTTTAACCACCCTGTTTCAATTTTGAAGCCAAGTTCAATATACTTTTTAAAATCATCACGAGCGCCATATATATCCATCATGTAATACTTTACAAGGCCTCTGGCAAAATATATATCTTCTTCATTAAAATAAACTTCAGCCATTTTATCCATCTTTTGTATGGCTTTATATGGATCATTATTGGAAAGATCGTAATCAATTTTTTCAATCTGATCATAATAGTTGTGGGTTTCCTGAGCAAAGCCAGCCCAAAATATTAATGAGAATATTGCAATAAATATGAATTTCAGATGCGACATTAGTTATGCTTTGGAGAAAAGTAAAACAAAAAAAAGCCTGACCCATCAACCAGATGAATCAGACTTTTATATTCATAATTCAATTATCATTAATTTTCCTGCATAACATTATCGTCATATTCAATTTCAAATCTTAATTTATGCTGTGCCTCTTCCATTGCCAGATATTTGAATAATTTCTTTAGTTCTTCATTATCGGCTATTTCAGCCAAATCAGTATATAATTTATACGCTGCCTTTTCCTTTAACATAGCAACAACCAACGATTCCTGATAATCCATATCATCATGAATTTTCTGTTCAACCATATAATCTGAAATTTTTAAATCGGTCACTTTTTTCAACTCAATACCAGATAGTTTCTTTTCGGCTTTAAGTATCGTCAGTTTATCCCTATGTGATTTTTCTTCGATGATAAACTCCCTGTATGCCAACTTCATGTTTGCATTGCTGGTTCTGTTGTACAAGTTAGAATAAAAGTTTATTGCCTCCTGCTCTGCATTTATTGCATAATCAAGAATTTCATCGGTTGAGTTAAATTTTTCCATCATTTAAATTTATTGTTGATTTGTTGCTGGTAAAATTAGAAAAAATTCGGTTTACAAAGAAACCGTCAGAATTTTAATTCTGATAATCGAAGGCTTGGTGATTTCTGGTTAATTACTATATTTACCCTCTATAATTAATTTTCATTTGGTCTAAATATGCTATACTCTGAAATTGAGCAATTAAGGGAATCATTAAAGTCGAGGACAAGGCCTTCAGGAAGTAAGCAAATTGCACCTGAAATTAATGAAATCCTAAAAGGAAACAATGGCACCAATAAATTTATAACTTTATTCGATTACCATGCTGGTAAATTTGTATTTCATTACAAGGTTACTGAATTTACAGGATATACTGAAAATGAATTTACAATTCCGGCAATTAATAATTCTCCTCAAAGTCAGTTTCAAATTATTCATCCAGATGATATCGAACACAAACGCCGTTATGACTATTTGGTGTTATTCAATTTGATGTCAATGGGTGTCCGGATTACACCATTACATGATAATTACGAGATTTTCATGCGTATTGTAACCAGAAATGGAGAAACAAAACGGGTGAACAGGCAATCGTTTATTTATGAAGTTGATGAGGGTGGGATACCATTGTCACAATTGGACATTTGGAAAATAATCCCAAACAATACTGAGTATGTCAGCGTAGGGCTTAATTATGAAGGATGGAAAGATGTTTATGATGTTTTTTATGCCAAAAACAGGTTGTTTTTAGAATTTAATATTACGAACCGACAGGTTGAGATACTGACACTTAAAGCCAAACGACATGATAACACAGCTATTGCTGACTGTTTACATATTTCCACAAAAACAGTTGAAAATCATATAAATATTCTCAAACATAAAATGAAAGAATTTTGTGAATTCCGATGCCCTTCAGTACAGGTAAAGGACTTGAATGATATTATTCATTTTGTTAAGAAATGGGGGATTATTTATTTCGATTTTAACTAAAAGATGGGTGCTTGCACCTAAACCAATTAAATTTTATTACTATATTTTTGTAACTCATGAATATGAAATATACAAGGATATGAATAAAATTTTACTGTTTTGCTTAGCTATTTTGCTAAATTTCCACCTCTTTTCACAAGAAAGATTTTTTCCGTATGATCTAACCACTAATTACAAGGCTGCTGTTAGTGATAATTCTGGAAACTTATTGACTAATAAAGGAGTAAGTGTTAGGTTTACAATTTATAGTGGAGAAACCCAGGTCTTTTCTGAAACCCATAACACTGTTACAGATGCCCACGGAATTATTGTCCTGAAAATGGGTTCAGAAAATACAATGGAATGGATGGATATTGACTGGGGGGCAAATCTGACTAAGGTAAAAACTGAATACGATACAGGTTCGGGTTTCATTGATATGGGTACACAACCTTTTGTTTTTGTACCTTACGCTCAATTTGCACTAAAAGTACAAGATGTTGATTTTACCCAAATATCTAACACTCCCACTTTGCTATCAGGCTATGGTATTACAGATGCATTAGCAGGGGATGTCGATTTTCTGAAAGTCGGTGGCACAATTAAAGCAACAACTAATGAAGACGATATTTATCATCAGGGCAAACTGGTGCTTGGGACATTGGAAGCCTTAGAAGGTGAATTGACGGTTTTTACCGATACCAAACTATCGAACATTAATGTTATAAATAATAGTACAATTACAGGCGAGCGTATTGGCATTACATCTGACCTTTCTGGCGATGGCGGATCTTCACTGATCGGTATCAGGAACACAATTAATAATTCAGGTAATTCATCGCATTATGGAGTATTCAGCCAACTTGCTGCAAATGGTACATCTGCCCAGACCGGTGCCTTCAATCTTTTGTGGGGACCCGATGGTGGTTTTCAAACTGGTACATCTAATAATATTACCACTTCAGGCAATTCAACACACTGTGGAACTTATAATTCAATATATGGTGGAGGTAGTGGCGAACATTATGGCACCTATAATGAACTGTGGTTTACTGGACAGGGAATTCAATATGGCACCTATAATATGATATCAAATTCGGGTAACAATGCTCATTATGCAGTCAGAAATTTAATTGACGGAAACGGCAGCGGTTCGCATTTCGGGGTTTACAGCGATTTATCAGGTGAAGGAACAGGAGAGCAATATGGGGCATACCAAACGATTTCAAATTCAGGAGGTGCAGTTCATTATGGAAATTACACATCCCTCACGGGAAGCGGTTCCGGCGAAAAATATGGTGTTTATTCCTATGTGCCAACTACAGCTGGCGGCAATCACTATGCCATTTTTGGTATGGCTGAAAAAGTTGGCAGTTATGCTGGCTATTTTGTAGGTAATACCCTTGTAGGTGGTGACCTGGAAGTAGCAAAAGCATCCGGTAATGTTTTGGCCACCATATCTACTTTATCAGGCGAAGCGGGTTTGCAACTCAAAGCTTCAGGAGCAAATTTATCATCAGTTAGTTTTTATTCAAATGACATATTTGGTGGTTCCATCGGTTTTGACCAAGCCAATAACAGGGTGTATATTTATCATGGAAATAATGTTTTCTTCCAAAACGGCAATATATTACCCGCAGCACATAAATTCGGAGATCTTGGCGCTGACGGGCAAGCCTGGAATAATATTTACTATGATGATATGTTCAACCAGGGTGCTGCAGCCTTTACCGACAGAATAGTAACCAATGAAATCGTATTGCATCCTCCTTTAGCAAAAGAAGATGGCGATTTTGATGCCAGAACAAAAAGGGGGCTAATGGAACTAAACCCCACTTCCCTTCCTGATGGCCTTCATACTGAAACTGCTATTATTACAGATGAATTAACAACATATAATTACAAGGCAAACTATGAGCAACAGATTATTATCAATAACCAGACTCAACAAATAGAAGATCTAAAACTAACACTATTACAACTAAAATCGACTATTGAAAAACTCTCAGAGACTGTTGAATCCCTAAAAACTAAATCGAATGAATAGAGTATTCTTGATTGCTGCTATATTTATCAGTATAAACCTCACTGCTCAAACCATCATTAAAGAGAGCATTGACAGTGGCGGGGGTGTATTGACCGAGACAGGAGTGAAAATCGTTCAAACCATCGGCGAAGTTATGATTACTGAAAAAAGCAATGGTAATTTATTGGTTTCAGAAGGTTTTATTACACCTGAAATAGCTAAATCATTGGATGTTGCAGAATCATATGATGTGTTGCAAGCAATTTTATTCCCCAACCCAACCTCCTCTGGAATAGTAAACATCCAATTACCAGTTCGTCAATCCTATGTTATTGATGTATTTGATTTGTCGGGCAAAGAGGTTATAAGGAAAGTTACAAGCGAATACAATGTTGTTTTGAATTTCAGTGAACTGCCAAATTCAACGTATGTGGTAATCATTAAAAGTGAAACAGAAAGGCAAATAAGCATCAGCAAGATTGTGAAAAATTAAATGCCACTTATAATAACAAGATACTCATGGTAAAACATCATTAATCTTCAACTTTTTCTCTTAATGATTTGAATCCATTTCCAAGTATTTCATTGGAATTAAATACTGTAACGAAAGCCATTGGATCAATTTGATGGATGAATTCTTGCAACATCGACATTTCTCGACGGTTAACAGCAGTAAAGATGACTGATTTTTCTTTACCACTATACATTCCTTCACCATTTACCAATGTTCCACCACGATTTAAATCATTAACTATTTTATCTCTGATTTCCTGTGTTTTATCCGAAACAATAAAAAGCACCTTGTCATAACTCATACCTTCCAGTATTACATCTACTACTTTGCCAGTAATGAATATTACAATTAGTGAGTACAAAGGAATTTTCCAGTCTTTAAAAGCAATAAGTCCAACCAAAACAATTAATGAATCAACAATAATCATTAATTGTCCAAGCGGCATTTTCGTATACTTACTTATAATCATTGCAACTATGTCGGAGCCTCCAGAAGTTGCTTTTGCTTTGAATATTAATCCAAGACCAACGCCAATAAATAACCCACCAAAAATAGAAGATAGGAGAGCATCACCTACAACCAGTGGTTCTACTCCATAAAAATATGTAAGAGTATCCATAAAAATAGCTGTTGCAAAAAAACCAACAACTGTCTTCATCCCAAAGCGTGGGCCTAGCACTTTAATTCCAATTATTGTTAATGGAATATCAAATACCAATGCCATTGCGCCAACAGGAGTACCCAACATATAATGTAATACTATTGAAATACCATATACACCCCCGGGTACAATCTTATATGGTGTGATAAATAAAACAAAACCCGATGCCATGATGAAGGCGCCAATTAGTATCATACTGTAATTTCTAATCCAGCGTAAGCTAAACAATTTGTCTTTTTGAATAAAGGCCATAACTTAATTTTTTATTGCTATTTTCAGTTGCCATAACCAAATGTTTTACACCTGAATATCAGCTAGTTTATATTACAAAATCATATGTAATTTAAGAGCGCGCAAAAGTATATTTTTTAATCAAATGATATGGGTTTATTAGAATAATATTTTGTTATAAAAAACAACGTTTCACAATCACAGGTTGTCTGCTATTTGTAATGGATAATTCCAATTAAATAATAATCCTTATATGTTAAATTCTTGTTAAAAAACAATTTTATTATTAGCTTTGCCCAACGTAGTTATACCAAATATTACATATATCATTAATAATTATCAAAACTAATACTATGAAAAAACTTCTATTCACATTTTTTATTGTTGCAATTTCTGCTTATGGCATAATGGCTCAGGTTAACAGAGAAATTGTACTTGTAGAAATTGGCACAGGCACTAATTGTACATATTGTCCGGGTGCCGCAATGGGTTTACACGACCTTTATACCAATGGTGATCCTGTTGCCGGTATCGAATACCACAGCTACAATACCAGTAGTCCATTTAATACACCTGAGGCTGCCGCGCGAAATTCATATTATGGTATTACTGGTTTTCCAACTGCTTGGTTCGATGGTAAATATGCTGAAGTTGTTGGAGGCAGTAATACAAATACAATGTATGGTTCATATCTACCAAAGGTTACCGCCCGTATGGCAATTCAATCAGATTTTACAGTTGAAATTTTTGATGATAATAGTTCAGGAACAAACTATAGCGTTCTTGTTAGAGTAACACATGTTGGATCGTATACCGGTACTAACCTAAAAGTTCGTTTAGCGCTTACAGAAACTGATATTCCTTTTAACTGGTTTGGTCTCACCACTGTTGATTATTGCGAACGGCTAATGGCTCCGGATGAAAATGGAACCGCTGTATCATTTACAGCAGGAAACGTTCAAGATGTGTATTTAACATTTACTTTTGATAATACTTGGGTTGATTCAGAATGCGAAGTTATTGCATGGATACAAGATGATGCTAACAAATATGTGTTACACTCAGCTAGTGTTATGCTGTTAGATCTAGTACCCGATGTTGCTAACGCAAACTTTATGGCAAGCACCAGTACAACTTGTGAAGGCAGTACCGTACAGTATACCGATCTCTCTACTGGCCTTATTACTTCATGGGACTGGACTTTTGAAGGTGGCACACCTGCTACATCAACCGATCAAAATCCAATTGTAACATATAACACACAAGGTATTTATGATGTATCATTGTATGTTAGTGATGGAACAACCAATAGCACATTATCGGTTCCTGATATGATCGAAACTATTGTACCTCCAGCTCAACCAAATACACCAGTAGGTGAAACCGATGCTTGCGCTAGTGGGACATACTTATATACAACTGATGCAGTACCTTATGCAGATTCATATTTATGGCAGCTTTCTCCATCCGATGCTGGAACACTAACTCCAAATGGTACTGAAGCAACATTTGTATCTGATAACAATTGGATCGGTGCTTATACTATTTCAGTTAGAGCTGATAATAGCTGTGGTAACGGAACAATGTCAACCCCAATTAGCTGTAATTTAAACTTTACACCTGCTCCATATTTGCTTTCTGATGGCGGCGGAATGTGCGAAGGTGGTTCAGGTATTGAAATAACACAAGATGGTTCAGAAACCGGTATTAATTATGACTTATATCGTGATGGAGTTTATACTAACACTACTTTAGCCGGTACAGGAAGTCCATTAAGCTACGGTAACCAAACAGAAGAAGGTACATACACCGTTATGGCAATTGCCACTGTTTGTGACTTACAGATGTATGGAACACCTTGGTTATATATTCTTGAAACACCATCACAACCTACTAATCCAGATGGACCAACAGTAGTTTGTAGTAGTACAACAACAAATTATTCAGTATCACTAATTGATTATGCCGACACAACATACTGGGATTTAAGTCCAGCTACAGCAGGTTTAGTAATTGGTGGATATTTTGAAGCTGATATTGAATGGGATCAAGATTTTGCAGGAACAGCAACACTTACAGCACAAGGCATAAATATTTGTGGCGCAGGGCCAGTTTCGAACCCTACTCAAATTATTGTAGAAGGAACACCCAGGCCAGAGATATCAGGACTTACTTTGGTTTGTGACGATGAACAAGCTGATTATTCAGTGGAGGAAGTAACTGGAAACACATATGCATGGCAAGTTGTGGGTGGCGAAATTGTTGCAGGTGCTGGAACAAGTACAATTTCAGTATTGTGGGGTAACCCTGGTAATGGAAAAGTATCAATGACAGAAACAACCGCAAACAGTTGTGAAGGTATGTCAGGTGATTATGATGTTGTTATTGATGACTGTATAGGAATTGATGAGTCGATTGCTGATGGTGGTATTTCATTATATCCAAATCCTGCAAGCAACAACATTGAAATAGCTTTCAATGAAAAAACCGGAACACAATATACCTTGGTTGTTTATAATAGTATTGGACAGGTTATGACAGAAACCAATGGAGTTGTTTATTCCAGTACTCAAAATGTAAGTCTCGATATTAGCAAATATCAACCAGGTATTTACATTGTAAACCTTACTTCTGAAAATGGACTAAATATTCGTTCAACATTTGAGAAGACCAGATAAAAGTATTAGTTAATATAGATTTTAAAGCCAACTCTAAAATTAGGGTTGGCTTTTTTTATTTAGATTACTTTTACCGATCGGAAATAATAACTCTATTACTATAATTACATGGGCTATAAACGAATATCGATAAAAATTCCTGCAGGTTACGATGAAGACCGTCTACGGAAAAAGATCCGTTGGTTTGTTAACGTTGATGATTTTTCATATACAATTGAAAGCAAAAGTCTTGATGCAAGAAACAAAAACAATATCCACTGGGAAATGCGCCTGTTGATTTCGTCCGAATCTTTTAAACAAGACTTGCCAGAATCAAAACCGGAATTAGAAATTCCTTTCAGAAAAAGGGATGAAAAAGTTGTTGTTGTGGGAAGTGGACCCGCAGGGTTTTTTGCAGCGTTTGTTTTGCAGAAAGCAGGTTTTAATGTTACCTTGATTGAACGTGGTACAGATGTTTCAACCAGGACAAAGGATATAAACTCATTTGAATCAACAGGAATATTTATTGCTAACAGCAATTATGCATTTGGTGAAGGAGGAGCTGGTACCTTTTCTGACGGTAAACTAACATCTCGCAGTAAAAAAATATCCGTAGAGAAAAAATTCATACTGGAAAGCTATGTATCTGCAGGTGCACCTGATGAAATTAAATACATGACTCATCCACATGTTGGAAGTGATAACCTTAAAATTATAGTAAAAAACCTTCGAACCCAATTCGAGAACCTTGGAGGGAGTTACTTATTTGAAACCACCATGACTGACATCAAAGTGGTTAGCGGAAAAGTTAACAAGATCACAACCAATAATGGAGATATTGATGCCAACTATTTTCTAATTGCACCTGGTCATTCTTCCTACGATACCTATCGTATGTTAATGAAAAGAGGAATTAACTTCCATGCAAAGAATTTTGCTCTTGGAAGCAGAATGGAACATCATCAGGAAATTATTAATTTGGCTCAATGGGGCAAAAAAAGCCTGCCAGGTGTAAAAGCAGCAGAATATCGCTTAACATCGAAGGGGATTAATCAGGAACAGGTTTATAGCTTTTGTATGTGCCCGGGAGTAATAATTGTACAGGCAGAAGCA
>JABMPH010000175.1 GCA_013203805.1 Bacteroidota bacterium
ACTTAAAATAAGTACAAGGTTAAAAATAAATAGCTTTTTCATTAATCTATTAGGTTTACTATTGAATATCAGAACATATAATTATAATCATAGTATATATTGATTTTAGAATAATTCTTTATGGCATTCATAACAAGCCATTTCTTTCCAATCGTCCATTTCGAACGGATGGTTGAATACTAGCGAGCTATCTGCATTAGCATATTCCATAGCACCTACCGATCCTTGAGCTTTTATTGAATGACAAAGGTTACAATCTCTCGAAATCACATGACCATCGTCGCTTGTAAAGTTATCGTTATGACATCTTATACATCCCAATGACTCAATGTGTCCAATATAATTTGGATATTGACTCCAGTCGGCTTTCATAAATGGGAAAACGTTATTCTTATATCCGGCTTGTATGGCTTCAATTGCTTTTGTTATAACACCTGGATTGGAAGTAACAAAATCTTCGTAATTGCTATTGTAATAATCATTTACCTTGGTAGAGATGTATTTCATAGCACTATCAGAAGTGGGGAATTCACGAACAAGAATCCCCATTGTATAACTTTTAATTTCAGGAATATCTGATGAAATTTCACCTGAAGCAATGGCATTATCTATAAATATTGTTGGAGACAAGTAATTATGAGATGGTCGGTTATGACAATCTAAACAGTCCATTGTTCTAGTTTCGCTTGATTGAATAGGCTCGGTAATTTCATTATTTTTAAAAACTCTTACCTTTCCTGTACTTAGATTTGTGTATTGAACCTCAGTAATGGAATCCCTTTTCCAATTTGATACATAATTAATTTCAACATCAGGATTAATATGCCAGTGAATTCCTTCCGTTTGTCCTAAGGCACTATGTTGAGGGCCTGTTTTCATTAATAATTGAATATCCCATTCTGTATTTTCTTCATCAGCTAAATAGTGTCTTTTTGTAACGTATTTAGGATCGTAAAACTTTTGTGGCCAATGGCATTTTTCACAGGTTTCCTGTGCGGGTCTTAAATTATGTATCGGAGTTTCAATTGGCGTAGGATAGGCTTTTGCAATAACCGAATAAACCTGATACATGCCCGAAAGTTTTGATTTCACATACCAGTTAACTCCTGTGCCAACATGGCATTCAACGCAATTCACCCGTGCATGAGCCGAACCGTGATAAGTAACATATTCAGGTTCCATTACGTTGTGACAAAGTGTGCCACAAAATTCATTTGATTCGGTATAATGAAAAACTTCATAACTACCTAAAGCTGTTAATAGTAAAAAAATAGCGGTAACTGATACAAAAATAAAAACTACCATTCTTTGGCCAGGATCGTTTAAATTTACTATTGGGAATTTTACATCCCTCTTTATTTCCCTATGTTTGTCTCTTTTCATTTTCCTAAATGTTCCGATAGGGATTAATATCAGTCCAATAACTAGGAAAACGGGAAGTATAATAAAAGTGAATAAACCTAAATAATTACTGCCTCCTGTTGGAAATAATAAGGTTATTAATAATGTAAATATTATAAGTAAAAAACTGATAGATGCTAGTACTGCTCCCGCAATGGTTGTCCAGCTGTAAAAGGATTTTGGTAGTTTCATGGTTTAGTTTTGTAGTAGCTAAAAGAAAATGGTAAAGGGTGCTACTATAGAGTAACACCCTTGTATTGGTTGATTATCTTAAAATCCCCACAATCTTGTGATGTTAAATCCAATACGGAATTCACCATCTGTCCAATCGCTGGTATTATACATATAAGTGTCTTGTGGAATAATTCCGTTTGAAGCACTAATAAAAATTTCAAATGCATGAGTTGCTGTTGCCACCTGATATCCTATTCCAAAATTTGATTTTGGCTTATTCGTGACCATGGTGTTTTCCTTAATCGATTCAATATCCAAAGGAATTGAGTAATGGAAAACAATGGATGATTGCGGTGAAAATTTAAATCTACCCATAAATCCCACACCAATTTGGTCATGATTCATTCCTTTAACTCCAGCGGTATCAGCCTTTACTGTATTATAGTGAGTGAAGCTTCCATTAACTGAAAATGAGAACCAATCATTAAACTTACGGCTCACCATCACCTGAGTAAAATATGAAAGTCGGTCTGCAAACTTATATGTTGAATCGGCTGTGGCAGTAGTAAATACACTTTTGTTTCTGCCATCAATTGCCATATTACCATATAATGTAACGGTAACAGGAATTGTATTTTTTCTGGTTTGCTGAAGTATATTGTACTTAACCTGGAAATCACTATACATGTTTTTTCTGGTAATTCCATAACCGACCATTAGGTTATCAAGTATCGAATAATTTAACCCCATCCTTGTGTTAGCAGAAGGTGCATAAACTCCATACAGGTCCGATATGCCATTGTCTTTAATCAAACCAAATCTATGCTGAATTTGCATTTCAAGAGTTTTCTTCTCAGAAAGCGCACATGTTTGCTCGTCGATTAAAAGTCCACAATTAAACGTTTCGCTAATTGGTTTGTCTTTCTTCTTTTTTGGTTTTTGAGCTTCTTCTTCTTGTGCGATAACAACCCCAAAACCAAAGATCATCACTAGGAAAAATAATATATGTCTTTTCATTTTCTTAAAGTTTTAAGTTATTAATTGTTTTTTGCACCTTCATCAATCCAATACTGAATTAGTATAGATTGAGCAGTTGTGTATTTTGCGAAATGATTTCCATCAGGTAAAGGATAGTAATATATTTTACTTGCCGATGGGTCTTCAGCAACAACAAGCTCAAGACTTGTAATACTGTTATATGCTTTATCAGCAGTTAGGTCAAGATTTGCAGAACTTGGGTGGCACCCTGTACAATTTTGTTCAGCAAATATTGGTACAATATCCAATGAAAAGCTTGTTGTGTCGCCTGGAGGAGGAGGTGGAGGAATTGGTTCCACGATAAATTTGTATTGACAAGAAGCAATAATAATAGCAAATAGAGCCATTAAAATTCCATTTAAAAGTAGTTTATTCATATCTATAATATTTATTAATTATTACTCTGTTTATTTGTACAACAATACTTATTTAATTGATGTTTAAGGCTGATGTTATAATGATATATCTCTTTGTAGTAATGCGATTTTCACACATTGATATTGATACATATCAATATTTACATTTAGAAATGTCACCAATTGATCGTGTTGAATATTATATTCAATCTTCAAATATAATGAAATGATAGTAATAATTTAATTATCACAATATTTAGTTTTTGAAAAAGGCTTTCGGTGTAGATAGTTTAAACAAATCTAATTAGTTAAATCCCCAATTCAAGATAGTTTTTATTTGAAAATCTTTTTAATATTTCATTCGGTTGTGTTAGCTGAAGACCCATTTTTGTTAATTTTATCCAATAATTCTAGTTACTCTATAATACTTCAACAATGATATTTAAAAAAAATAAATCAGAAGATAAATTCAAGTTTCACAAACTGTGTACTTATGCATGGGATCGTTCTGTTGGCAGTAAAAAAAAGTTTAGAAGGTTATTCGATAGGGCCGAACTAAATTATTTAAGCGTTGAGTTGTCGATATATAACAAGTTATTTGATGAAAATGACTGGGAAGCTGAAATAGAGCTAATAGCTAATAAATTGACAAGTGATGGAAAGGTAGAAAAACTTTGTGAGAAAAAGGAAACCGTTACGGTTAGTAAAGAAGAAAATATTTTTACTTATTCATTTGGATGGGGAAGTGATGAACGGGGTGATTTTTGGAAGAAGGGTACATACGAATGGGAAGCATATATTGATGGTGAGTTTGTTTCAAGCACAAAGTTTTATGTTGAAGAAATGGGATTTGTTAGTACAAATCATAATCCGTATTTATCAGTGTTGTCATTAAAAACATATGAAGCTCCTGAAGGTGATGTTGACATTAGCGATAGAGTATTCCTTAAGTCGTTTGATGTAAAAACAACACGATATGTGATGGGTGAAGTGCAATTTATTAACCTTGTTCCACATGAATGGCGTTGTGAATTTTTCTTTAATATATATGACGACACAGGAATGCATATTGGAACCAGTGATTCATTTTTCATGGTTACTCCTGATGTAGGAACAGGAGAGGATTTTACAATCACCGCAGGCTGGGGTGGGAAAAATACCGGCACATGGATAGAAGATAGTTATACAATGGAAATTGTTTTTTTGGATACTGTTATTGCTGTAATACCATTTTCAATTGGTAATAAAGAAATTATAAGAATTAGTGATTATGAGGCATTATTAAATGAAGATGTAAGTACTGTATTTAATGATGCAATTGATATTAAAGAATCTAATGCCGTAAGTTCTGATAAAAATAAAATAAATGAAACCGAGAGCAACAATGAAGACACTGAGGTATTTGTTGATGATAAATCTGTTGAAGAAATACTTGAAGGACTCAATTCTTTGATTGGTCTTGAAAACATAAAGAAAAAAGTAAGAGAGTACATTGATTATGTTAGTTTTCTGCAGTTCCGTGAAGAATCAGGAATAAAGGATGAGGATGAAATAGTTATGCATAGTGTTTTTACAGGAAATCCGGGTACAGGAAAAACAACTGTTGTAAAAATGCTGGGTGAGATTTATAAATCAATGGGATTATTGTCGAAAGGGCATGTACATACCGTTGAAGCCACCGACATTATTGCTGGGTTCATAAGGCAAACTGGGAAGGATACTAAAAAAGCAATTGAAAAAGCAAGGGGGGGCATTCTTTTTATCGATGAGGCATATATGCTCTTTAAAGAAGGAAATACAGGTAATGATTTTGGAAGCGAAGCTGTTGCAGCGCTAATTACAGAAATGAGTGATGGTAAAGGTGATATTGCAATTATGGTTGCCGGTTACCCAAAGGAAATGGAGTCGTTTTTAAACTCAAATCCCGGACTTAAATCAAGGTTTAGGAATTATTTTCACTTTGAAGATTACACTCCTGATGAACTATCAAATATTGCTGAATTTGCTGCTGATAAAAAAGGTGTTAAAATTTCAAAAGGAGCTGAAACACAACTTAAAAAGGTACTAACCGAAGCATTTAGAAAAAGAGATAAATCATTTGGGAATGCCCGTTTTGCCTTTGCATTAATTGACGAAGCTAAAATGAATTTGGGTGTCAGAGTAATGAAAGACCCTAATCTTATTGATTTAACAAAATCACAACTTTCAACATTGTTAGCTGAAGATATTGAAGATATAAGTAATCCAAATATTGATAAGAAACTTAATATTGGAATAGATGAAAATCTGCTTAAAGGAGCACTAGAAGAATTGGGTGCACTAACAGGCTTGGCTACAATAAAACAGGAGGTTAGAGAATTGGTAAAGCTTAGTCGTTATTATAAAGAAAACGACAGGGATATTCTCAAAGCATTTTCAATGCACAGTGTGTTTAGTGGTAATCCTGGAACGGGAAAAACCACAGTTGCCCGAATAATTGCTAAGGTATACAAGGCTCTGGGATTGCTGGAACGAGGCCAACTAATAGATGCAGATGGTGGTGATTTAGTGGCTGGATGGGTTGGCCAAACTTCTGGTAAAACAAAGGATCTTATTGCAAAAGCCATGGGTGGGATTCTATTTATTGATGAAGCCTATGCGATTACCGGTGGAAACAAAGGATCAAACAGTGGCTTTGGAGGTGAAGCAATTGCAGCAATGATTAAAGAAATGGAGGATCATCGTAGTGAATTTGGTATTATTGTGGCAGGTTATACCCAAAATATGAAAGATTTCCTTGAGGCTAATCCGGGTCTTAAATCTCGTTTCGACCAAAGTTTTCATTTTGAGGATTTTACAGTAGTAGAGCTGTGGGAAATTGCCATAAATATGTATGATGACAAAGGTCTTGTTGTAGATTCTGAAGCAGAAAGTCATCTAAAAACATATATTAAATACCTATATGATAACCGTGACCGCTTTTTTGGAAACGCTCGTTCAATACGTAAGATTATCGAAAAATCGACCCGAAATCATGAGCTACGTATGGCTGATTTGAGCGCTAAACAGCGAACAGTAAAAATGATGTCAACCATCGGGATTGATGATGTTAAAGAGTTTATACCTAATCAGGATAGTTCTTCACAGCGAAGGTCGTTGGGTTATAAGTTTGGAGGGTGAGGTTGATAATTGATAAGTATATAGCTATTAGTTAAACACATAACATGGAATTAGCTCTGATGTTTCAATTTCTTTAGAATATACATTCCATAACCCAAATATAATATAATGACAATAGAAACTAATAAACAGAAAAATACCCATGAAATTATTTATGCAATACTGAAGCTAAGATATAAGCCATATATATTGGGGGGGCTTGCATTTTTAACGATTCTTTTTGGAACATATGGCTTCATTGAAAAGGGTGGACACCCGATTTCAAGCATACTCAATAGTATTAAAATGTTTGGATTAGATTATCCCAGTCTATGGAGCGAGACTAACTGGCAAATTATTCTAGCTGTTTTTTTTGCAATATCTACTATTTCTTTTGTTGCTATTGTGTTACTAATAAAAAACAGCTACGATAAATATAAGGTTTATAACATCTTCGATAAAAATCATAATGTTGTTTTTGGATTAGGCGAAGTTTCCCTGAGTTTTTTGAATTCATATTCTCAAAAAAACGGACAACCCGGTGTTGTAATAATCGAGTCGGACCTTAATAACCTTAACCTCGAAGAGTTTAGAAAAAAGGGAATGGGTGTTTTTGTAGGGGATGCCCTTAAGGACAGAACTTTGGAAAAGCTAAATTTTAAAACAATGCAAAATGCGGTTATCGCATTGGGTAATGACAGGATTAATATTGAGCTGGCAAAAAAGTTAATTGATTTATATGAAGAACGAAAAATCGAAAACACAATTAAGCTAATTGTACATATCCAAAACAGGGATCTTGACATTCTTTTTCATCAACAGTTTATTTTGCCGGATAAGGATAAAAAATTAAAAATAGATATAAAAACATTTTCATTTTTTCAGGAAGTAGCATATGATCTTTTTGAAAACCATAGTGTTGATGGAGATACTAATAAGTTTATTGAAACCAGCGAAGATTTGTGCAGTGTATTGATTGGTGATGGTGAACTTGTTTATAACATTATTTATCAAATGGCACAAATATCACACCTGCCAAATGAGAATGTACATACTGTTTTTATTGTGGACAAGGATGCTGAAAACCTAATCATAAAGATAAAGAAGCATCTTTATTATATTGAAGATAACTTCCCTACATTTAAACTTAAAGCCAAGAAAATAGATAGTGATAATTTAGAGTTTTTTAATGATAAAATTTGGGAAAAGAAAAATATTGCCAACATTATAATTGCTTATGATAACGAAGCCACTAACCTGGATTTGGCAGTTGAATTATTTAATAGAACATATCTGGGAAAATCAGTAGATGATATTGAAATGCCAAAAATACTATTCGCAATTTATGACCAGCAATTGTTGGCCAAAATAGTCAATAAAGAAACCGGAACTTTCAAGAATTTTTATGCATTTGGGAATAGCGATAATGTTTTGAGCAGCAATAACCTGATTGGAGAAGAGAAGTATCTGCTGGCTAAATTAATCCATTTTGGATATGGCGATATGTATAACCCTGACGTGTTTGCCTATGATGAAAAGGAGACAAATAAGAAATGGTTTCTTGTTGAAAAATATAGCGATAAACTTTCAAGTATCGCCCAGGCATATCATATTAACCTGAAACTAAAATCTATGGGGTTAAAAATGGAGAAGGTTTCACATGTTTCAATATCAAAAAAAGAATTACTTATTGCAAATAGGGATATACTATTAGAAGTTTTAGAAGCAGATCGGAAAAGGTTAGGAATTGGGGAAGAAGCATTAAAAGAGTACTCAAAAGAATTGGGTAAATTTTGGGCAGGCAATAGTTATGAAGTGAAGTATTTCCCTAAAGCATTTAATACGCTATTTGAAAAGATGATAAGAATGGAACACAATAGGTGGAACGCTTATCATTACTTAAATGGATGGAAATATAGTAAGATAAAAAACAAAAATAAAAAGGAACACGATTGTCTTCTTCCATTAAAAGATTTTAATAAAGCTAATTTACAAATTACTGTAATTTATGATATATACTCTTTTATCTATCTCCCAAACTATTTGGCAGAAGCGTGTTATAAGATTGTGTCATTTAAGAAAATACATAATTCATAGAAAGCCGTTCTAATAATTAATTGCGCATAAAATATAAAAACCCATCATTAAAATGAAGGTGGGACAATTCTTCCGGTGGATCAGGTGCCGGTGGACCTTCAATGGGAACCGGTATAATTTCTATAGACTTTCCCTTTAATTGCAGGCTTTGTGCGTATTTATATTCTTCCATTACCCACTTTGAGTTTTTTGCAGATGAACTCCAAAAGAGGAAAAATACATCACAGTTATCAATTTGTTTGTACAACGATTTTTCCCATAATTCGCCCGGTTTAAGCTGCATTATATCCTGGAAAAAGGAAATTCCTGTTGCCGAAAGCATCTGTGTTCTCCTTAGTACTTCGTCCCTGTCGGGGGAAGCATACGAAATGAAAGCATTTTTATAAGTAGTAGCCTCAACAACTGCATTTTCCATACTGGTTTGACTTTCTTCGGCATCAATTTTAATTCGGAATTTTATATTGCCAGCAGGAATGCCAGCAACACTGATTTGTAGTTTAGCCAACAATTTCTTACTGGTTGTTTCGGGTAATATTTTTACTCCAAATTCAACAGAAGCAATTTCACCCTGCCATGTGATTGTTTGTTTAGGATCATCAATTTCACAGCCATCGATATAAAGAATGAATGATATTCTTTCACCATTTTTTACTTTTAGATTGAGAAATTTCTCGGCTCGCTTAATTAATTCGTCATCAATTAAGTGTGCTGCTTCTTCAACTTCTGCTTTTTGCTCTGGGAGAGAAGCAAATGCAGCCACAATAAATTCCTCATCTTTTTCAACAACTTCAGGGGAGTATGCTGTACATAATATGGTATCTCCAGACTTCTGATTATCTGAAATATCATTTTTAAACTTTTCAAGATTGTTATCTGTCTGAAATGGGGTAGGGTCATCTTGTAACATCTGATCCAGATCTCCCGAAATTGAATTCTCTTTAATGGAATACGACATGTCGTCTCCCTCATACATACCTGCCAGTTCAGGATAAACTAAGCTCCAATCAGTTCTTTTGAAATATTTTTTAATGAGCCTGTACAGTAAAAAAAGCAGGATTGAAATAGCCACAAGAAATGCTATTATTATTACGAGAAAAAATCTAATATCCATGTCTGTTTTTTTTTGGATTTTATCAAAGATACATTTTTTTTGGATTTTTCTTTTAAGAATGTAAGCAAAGCTAGCCAGAGGTTTTCTAATGCATATTCCGGGTTTAAGGATCTAGATTTTTAAAAAAGTCTAACATGTATCTGCTTTCGTCCCATTTCTTACTGTATTCCTCCTTTTTAGTGAATTCGAAGAGTTGCTCAAAGATCTTAATAGCTTTTGTAAAATGAGCTTTTGCATCCTCAAAGTTTTGAAGAGCAAAAAGATCCTTTCCCAATTCATGGTGAGAAAGGCCTAGTGCGTTGAACGAATCAGAATTATTTTTGTTAGCAGCAAATATCTCAATTGCCAGTTCATTTTTCAACGTAGAAAATGGCAATACATCTTTTGCCTCACGATTATCCCTAAAATAGTTTGTGAGTCTTTCATATGAACCATAAAGCTCTTTTTGATAGGTTATGTTTTGTGGATAATTGTCACAGAGTTCTTTTAGAACTTCACTTCTCTTAATAAAATGTTCTACGGCCAGTTTCTGCTCATTCATCAACAAATATATTTCACCAAGTTGATTATGGGAAAGGGCAATATTTTTTTTGTATTCCGGAATTTGCGGATTGTTCTTAAAAAGCTCTTTTGATATATTGTAGTAATAGGTAAAACACTTTTTAGCTATTTCAAACTGATTGGATATTTGATAAATCACACCTATTTGTAAGAATGATTCTGCCAGATAGTTTTTAGTTGTATCATCCTGAGGATAGTTAATACATAGTTCCTCAAATATTGAATTGGAGTCTGTATAATATTGTAAAGCTTCTTGGTAATCTTTGTTTATCAAATGGACTTCTCCCATTTTCATTGTTGAAAGACCAATATTTGTGGCATAACCTAAATTTTCGGGATAGATTTTTAGTAGCTCACTCGATATAATACTTGTATTGTTAAAACAGATTACCGCATTTTCATATTGTTTATTTAACTTAAATGCTTCTCCCAGCTTATAGAATGAATGAGCATAATAGTTTTTGTCATTTTCACTATCAAGATTTAGATCAGTGATCTCTTTTGCAAGTTTATTATTGTTTTGGAAACATATTATTGCGTTGTCTATCTGCCCATGTTTTGTAAGAACTGTACCAAGTTTCTCAAATGAGCCTGCATAAGCCTGTTTAAAGTGCATATTATCAGGATTTTCCTCATTGAACTTTTTATATAAAAAAATTGACTCATTATAGTACTTCACGGCCTCTTCAAAACGTCCATATTTCTCATTAAGCTCTCCAATGTTTTCATTTGACACGGCATATCCATTTTTATAATAATCATTTTTTGGATTGCTTTCATGAAGTTGTTTTGCAATAGTCTTTCTTTTTTGAAAATTATCGTAAGCTTCATCAGGATTATTAAGTTTTTGATAAGCCTCGCCTAATCTCTCAAGCGAAAGAGCAAGTCCGTTTTTTAGGCTTTCGTTTTGTGGATTATTATTATGGAGCTCCTGAGCTAATTTTTTTCTTTCTTTAAAATAATTCAATGCCTTATCAAGATCACCCAACATCATATCAACCAAACCAAGTTTGCCATATGAGAAAGCAAGATTGTTTTGATGTTTCTCATTTTGTGGATTTTCATCATAAAGCTCCATTGTAAGCTTGAAGTCCTCTTGATAATTTTCCTTAGCTTGGATGAGATCCTCAAGTTCAAGATAAGCATCACCAAGCTTCGAATACGCTACTGCAAGCCCATTTTTAATATTCTCATTATTTGGGTTATTATTGTATAATTCTATTCCCAGTTTAATTCTTGAATTAAAGAATGTTAAAGACTCTTGCGGTTTATTAGTTAACAAATGAATTTCGCCAAGTTTAGAGTAGGAAACCGCTAATCCGTTTTTCAAATATTCATCTACAGGATCCTTAGTATAAAGTTTACTCGCCAGTTTGTTGGTAATAATATAACAATCCAGAGCATTGTTATATTCACCTGATAACTGGTATATCTCACCAATCTTTTCCAGTAGTGTCCTGAAAATATTTCCGTGATATGAATTGGAATCAAAATTAATATTTGATTCTTCAAGTTTAGTTTTAAGCCTTTCAAAAATGACTCTCCTTTCATCCAAATTACCTTCAACCGAAAGGGCATCATTGAGGTTGATTATGTATAAAGTGGCCAATTTCCAAATTTTCACAATATTTTTACTTGCTGTATTAATAAGTGTTAAGACCCAATCCATACCTTTATCAGTTGTTGAAATTGCCTCTGCAAGAACTATTGTGGCACCATCCATTTCTTCATCTGATAAATCGGAGATATAATAATCTAATGCTTTTACAGCATTACCTGCTTCCTTAAAATGGTACATGGTTTCGCTTATTCTCAAGTCATCATCTGCCGGCAGCATTTGTAAATGAGAAGCAATGGAATTATGAATGTTTTTTAATGCTTCAGCATTAAGCTCTTCAAGGAGTGAATTACGTAGTATTGAATGTATTAAGTTCCATTGCATATTTTCTCCTTCTACTCGCAAGTGTTTGGAAAACCAACGTCGTAAATTTGCAAATAACAGAGCATCCCAGTTACTATCTTTTATTTTTGGAATTAGTTTCTCAAGGTCACTTTCACGCAAACCATCACGGCTGCATGCTATGTGATTGAAGATCCTCCATGTGAAATCTTCCTCGAAAACAGAAGCCGCTTTTGTAATTAGGCTTAAAAATAGTTTACCTGGTAAAGCAGGAAAATCAGTGGTCAGGTTTTTCATGTAATCTACAATTACTTCATCGCCTCTTCCTTCCAATTG
>JABMPH010000176.1 GCA_013203805.1 Bacteroidota bacterium
AAATATTGTTAATGCCTCTCCCATTGCCGATTTAAGTATTTTTTTTCTTGCTTTGAAAAGCAATCTCACCATATCGGATAATAATGGAAACACCAGATCAGTACAACTAAAAGACTTTTTTAAAAGCTATAAAAACATTGATTTACAAGATGGAGAGGTTATTTTGAATCTGTCATTTAAATTACCTGATGAAAATCAGCATTTCAACTTCGAAAAGGTAAGTAAACGAACCCATCTTGATATAGCAAGTGTAAATTCTGCAATTAGCATAAGTATCACAAACAAAAAAATTATTTCAGAAATCAACATATCAGCAGGTGGCGTGGCTCCCATTCCATTATTGTTAAAAAACACATGTTCATTTCTTAAAGGGAAGGTGTTGTCGGTGGAAAATATCCGTAAAGCACACTGTGTATTAAAAGAAGAAATATCACCCATTAGCGATGTAAGAGGTAGTATTGATTACAAAAAATTATTAATGCGACAACTATACTTTGGTCACTTTATAAAGCTTTTTCCTGAGATCATTTCAATTTCTGACATTAAGTAAAACAATCTGCATGAAAAACATAGACTCTAAAAATCATGTTCGTGGGAAATCAATTTTTGTTGATGACATTCCGATAGTCCAAGGGACATTATTTGGAGTTGTTTATGGGTCACCTATTGCACATGGAAAGATCAACAACCTAAATTTAATCGAAGCAAATAAATTAGAAGGTGTAATACAAATATTAACCCACAAGGATATACCCGGGGTGAATCAGATAGGTGCAATTATCCTCGATGAGCAACTCCTTGCAGAATCAGAAGTTCATTTTATGGGACAACCGATTGCTTTTATTGTGGCCATAAGTGAAAAAATCGCACGAAAAGCCAGAGAATTGATTGATATTGACATTGAAGAACTTGACCCAATAATAAGTGTATCTGAAGCAAAAGAAAAAAGTCAGTTTATAATGCCACCGCGAACATTTAAACTAGGTGACATCGAAAACTGTTGGAAAGATTGTAGTTATGTTTATGAAGGAAAAGCAATCACCGGAGGACAGGAACATCTATATTTGGAAACACAAGGCTCATATGCTATTCCACAGGAAAATGATAGTATTAAATTATTTTCATCTACTCAGGGACCAACCGTGGTGCAAAAAATTGGTGCTAGAGTATTGGGCTTGCCAATGCATAAAATTGAGGTGGATGTAGTTCGCCTGGGTGGTGCATTTGGCGGCAAAGAAGATCAGGCAACAGCATGGGCAGTGCTAACCCTACTTGCCGTGCATAAACTTCAAAAACCAGTAAAACTAATCCTAAGTCGTCATGATGATATGCACATGACAGGAAAAAGACACCCCTACGAAACAACCTACAAGATTGGATTATCAAAAGACCTCAAAATAATTGCTTTTGAGGCCGATTATCTGCAAAATGCAGGAGCTGCAGCAGACCTTTCTCCGGCAATCACCGAAAGAACACTATTTCATGCTACGAATAGCTATTTCATCCCAAACGTAAAAGCAACAGTTTATAGCTGCAAAACCAATTTACCACCCAATACTGCATTTCGTGGCTTTGGTGCACCTCAAGGTATTTTTGTAATTGAATCAGCCATTAAGCATGCAGCAAATGAGATTGGCATACCTGCCCGAGAGCTTCAGGAAATAAATCTATTACAAGATGGTGATGAATTTACCTATGGACAAATTGCTCAAAAGGTAGAGTTAAAAAACATCTGGGAAACCGCACAAAATAATTTTAGTTTTTATAAAGTAGAGAAAGCCGTTTGCGATTTTAATGACTCTAACGAGCAATTCAAAAAAGGCGTTTCATTTGCGCCTGTTACCTTTGGGATTTCGTTTACAAATACAATGATGAATCATGCAAGAGCACTAGTACATATTTATCAGGATGGAAGTATTGGAATAAGCACCGGAGCAGTGGAAATGGGCCAGAGTGTGAACACAAAAATGATTCAGGTTGCCTCAAAGGTACTATCAGTAAATACAAATAGAATAAAGATTGAATCGACTAATACTACCAGAGTTGCAAATACATCACCATCTGCCGCCAGCTCAACAGCCGACCTAAATGGAAAAGCTGTACAACTAGCATGTGAAGCACTACTTCAAAGGTTGATATCAACTGCTGCTAAAAAGCTTGATGTTGAAGAGAATAGAATAGAGTTAGTAGATGAAGTTATAACAGTTGATGGCAAAAGTTCATCCATTACCTGGGAACAAATTGTGTTGGAGGCCTTTATAAATAGAATAAGTTTAACCGAAAACAGTCATTACGGAACTCCTGTAATTAAATTTGACAAAACCATCGAGAAAGGTCATCCGTTTTCATATTATGTATATGGGCTTGCAATTACAACTGTTACTGTTGATTGTTTAAGAGGAACCCATGAAATAGATTCCGTAAAAATTGTTCATGATTTTGGAAAAAGTATAAATCAGGAAATCGATAATGGACAGGTTGAAGGAGCAGTTGTACAGGGAATTGGATGGATGACAATGGAAGAAATAGTTTACGATGAGTCAGGTCGATTAAAATCAAACGCATTGTCAAATTATAAAATACCTGATATTTATTCAGCTCCTGGTTCGATTGAAATTATTCCACTAAAAACTGATGGGGATGAAAATGCTATACTCAAGTCAAAGGCAGTTGGTGAACCTCCTTTTATTTATGGAATTGGAGCCTTTTTTGCCATTCAAGAAGCCATAAGTGCATTCAATTCAAACTATACTCAGGACTTTACTGCCCCAATGACACCTGAAAAAGTACTGTTGGGGCTATATCAGAAAAGTAATTAATTCTTACAATTATAAAAACCCATCCTCAAATAGAGAATTTGAAAATGAAAGATATATACACTAAAATTAAAGAGTTATCCGAACAATATGCAGATTATACTGCACAAAATCTATCAAAACTTGTTAGAATTAAATCACTTAGCACACAAGAGAAAGAAGTACAATTGGAGCTTAAACGGCAAATGGAAGAGGCCGGATTTGACGAAGTGATAATTGATGGTTTAGGAAATGTTATCGGTAGGATAGGTAATGGCAAGAAAATACTAGCTATCGATGGCCATATGGATACAGTAGATATTGGCACTATCGACAACTGGGATTTTGATCCACTTGGAGGCGAAATTAAGGATGGTTATGTTCATGGAAGAGGTACTGTTGATCAGGAAGGAGGTGTTGCCTCATTTGTAACTACCGGCAGAATATTAAAGGAACTCGGATTCAACGAAGATCTTACAATTTATTTTGTAGGTAGTGTTATTGAAGAAGACTGCGATGGCCTATGTTGGAAATACATAATTGAAGAGGACAAAATTATTCCTGATGTCGTAATAAGCACTGAACCAACAAACCTTAACATTTATCGGGGACAAAGAGGTAGGATGGAAATGCATGTGAGTTTTCAGGGCATTTCTTCACATGGATCGGCCCCCGAGCGTGGGAAGAATGCAATATATATGGCATCTAAGATTGCTCTGGAAATTGAAAAACTAAATAATAAACTTGCTAAAGATGATTTTTTAGGAAAGGGAAGCATAACCGTTACTGAATTTATTTCTGATAGTCCATCACTTTGTGCAGTAAGTGATTTTGCACAATTGCA
>JABMPH010000177.1 GCA_013203805.1 Bacteroidota bacterium
AGGATACATTATGCAATTTTTTAAAGATTAAAAGTATAGATTTTTGTTGTTGATATGTGGTAATTTGCAATGAAAATTTTAAGAATGAGTTAATGTAATATTCATTTACAGTGATGGTTTATCAGAGTCAAATTTTTTTACGAATCAGTTGTTGAAGTAATATCCCTCCAACAATAAAAATCAGTCCAATTAATGTGGAAAAATGGATTTCTTCGCCTACAGTAAACCTAATGAAGAACAAAGCTATAAATGGCGACAAATATATAAGGTTGCTTACTTTGGCTGTATCACTCGAGTTTTTAAGTGCGAGTAACCAAATTACAAAAGTCAGACTCATCTCGAATATGCCAATGTAAACACTTCCTAATAATGCATATCCTGTTGGGAATAAAATATGCTTAGATGTAAACAATAGATATACGAAGATGTAAAGAAACCCAAAAATCAGATTAAAAAAAATCTTACCTGTTTCTTCTCTGTTGTCCTTCATATTCAATATCCAATATATTGCCCATAAAAATGAGCTTCCAACAGCGAGTATTATTCCCCATAGATTTGAGTTACCTATGTTTGTAATGTTGCCATGAGTGCTAATTATTACGATTCCAAAAAAGCTAATAAAAATTGCTACAAAACTCCATGCGCTTATTTTCTGTTTCAAAAATACAACCGACATAATTACAAGCACAATGGGCCATGTATAGTTAAGAGTTCCTGCAATTTGAGCTTCAAGCAAATCGTATGCTTTAAATAGAACCACATAATATAAAAATGGATTAAATAGCCCCATAATTGCTGATGCCCTTATGTCGCCATATGTGATATTTTTAAATATTAATGGTTTCTTACCAATTTGGTTGATTACAAAAAGTATTATTGCCCCAAACATAGAAGCCCAAAAAAGCAATTGATCGAAAGCAATATAACGAAGGGTGATTTTAAAGGCAGAACTCATTGTTGACCAAAATAATACAGCCAATAGAGCCAATAAATATGCTTTATTTTGATTCGATATATTTTTCAACTTATGTAATAATTTATATTAATGCGAAACTGCCCAAGATGGCATAACTCCGGGTTCAATTCCAAATACCCATGAGCCCCAAAAATAGGTTATTAATGTTACTATAATAACACCAACTATATTTAGCATAAAACCTGTTCGGGCCATCTGCATTACCGTTATCTTATTTGATCCGAAAACAATTGCATTTGGTGGAGTGGCCACAGGAAGCATAAAGGCCATTGATGCGCTAATTGTTGCAGGAAGCATGAAAAGTAACGGATTCACATTTATTGAAACTGACATGCCAGCCAGTACGGGAAGTAACATTTCGGTTGTTGCTGTATTTGAAGTTAGTTCGGTTAAAAATGTCATGGTTACTGCAATAATGGCAATAATTAATATTGGATGAAGCCCGCCAATACTACTAAGTTGTTCGCCTACCCATATTGAAAGACCAGATTCTTTAAATGCACTTGCTAATGCAAATCCTCCACCAAAAAGAAGAACAATATTCCAGGGTAATTTCGATGCAGTATTCCAATCCATAATCCGTTTTCCTATCTGATTCTTGGAAGGAATAATAAAAAGGACAATCGATAATGCTATGGCAACTGTTCCATCATTTATGTAGGTGGGTGACGAAAATAAAGCACTCCATCCGGGAATATCAAAATTACCAATCTTTATTCCTGCACGTGTAAGCCATAATATGGCAAGTAAGGAAAATACAATGGCTACTGCCTTTTGTTCATATGTAGATTTTCCAAGTTCTTTATACTGTTTTTTGAAATTGATTTCTTTAAGAGCTCCAAATGATTTTTTTGGTTTATAAATTGCATATAGATAAATCCAGGTAATGATAAAAAGAGTAATACTAATTGGAAGTGCATATATAAACCATGCGGAGAAACTTATCTCGGGAGCCTGGGGAAACATAATCTGGAAAATCCGTGCAAACGATAAATTTGGTGGAGTACCTACCAGAGTTGCAATACCACCAATTGATGCACTGTAGGCAACGCCTAGTAATAGTCCAACTGTGTATTTGTTTAACTCTTTTTCTTCAATAAACTCTTCAAGTTTTTTTGTTATTGATAATAGTATGGGAACCATCATCATCGCAGTGGCAGTATTGGATATCCACATTGAAAGAAAAGATGTTGCAAGCATGAAACCCAATAATATCCTTGCCGGACTAGAGCCAGTAATTAGTAATATCCTAATGGCAATACGCTTGTGCAGATCCCATTTTTGCATGGCAAGTGCTACCAGAAATCCTCCAATAAATAAAAATATAACATGATTAAAATATGTTGATGACACATTTTTCCCATCCATAACCCCGAAAAGGGGGAAAAGAACCACTGGTAGCAACGCAGTAATTGCCAAAGGTATTACTTCTGTAATCCACCATAGTGCCATAAGAACGGCAATTCCAAATGTATAGGTCACCTCAGGTTTGCCCGGTTCCAGATCCACGAAAAATGTAATCCAGACAAAGAGTATAGGTGCGATTAGAAACCCAATTATATTTTTAAAACTTAAATTTTTTAGGTTGAGTATGCTCATGATCACAATGTGAAATCAAAACAGGCGAATTTATGAAAATTACAGTTTGTGTGCAAATTCAGAAAATTTATTAATATCAAAATCAATGTGATAGTTTTCGATGTTAATTAAAAAAATAGTACCTTTGTGCTCTTTTTTTATTAAAAAATTATTGATTATGAGGAAGTTAGCTGTTGTTGCTTTTGGAGGAAATGCTTTGTTGAAAGCCGGACAAAAAGGTACTGTTGAAGAACAGGAATTAAATGCCTACGAAGCAAGTAAAAATCTGATTAAATTGATGAACAGGCGCTATAATCTTGTTTTAACACATGGTAATGGTCCTCAAGTTGGTAATATACTAATGGCTAATACGGCTGGCAATAAATTATATGGCTTACCTGATATGCCTCTGGATATTAGTGTTGCATATTCACAAGGTTTTATTGCCTATTTACTTGAGCAGCAATTGCGTAATGTGTTAATGGAAAATGATTTGGATCAGGATGTAATTTCAATTATTACTCAGGTTCTTGTGAATAAGGATGACCCTGCATTTTTAAATCCTACAAAACCGATTGGTCCTTATTTTACAAAAGAAGAAGCTGATAAATTCATGAGTGAATCAGATTCTGTATTCAAAGAGGACAAGGCACGCGGAGGATGGCGAAAAGTTGTTGCTTCTCCTGAACCGCTTGTGATTTTTAATATGAGATCCATCGAAAAGATTGCCGGAGAAGGACACATTGCTATTGCAGTTGGTGGAGGTGGAATTCCATGCTACTATAAAAAAGAAAATATGCTACAAGGTATTGATGCAGTTATTGATAAAGACCTAGCATCTGCACTTTTGGCCTCACAAATCCATGCAAATAAACTTTTCATACTTACGGATGTCCCTAAAGTTTGTCTTAATTTCAATACTCCACAGGAGAAAACCCTTGACAGAATGAGTATAGCTGAGGCCAAGCAACATTTATTGGATGGCCAATTTGGTGCAGGAAGTATGGGGCCAAAAATTCAGGCGGCCATAAATTTCGTTGTTCGTAGTGGTAAAGATGCAATTATTACTGCACCGGAATTACTTGGTGTTGATAATGGTGGAACAAGGATTACAATTGTATAACACCAAATTTCTAAGGTTGGTTTAGAGATCTTTAGACCAACTTTGGATGTTTTAAAAATCAGATGCAGCGGTTCCCTGGCCTTGTCGTTTAACAGATACGTCAACAGTTCTTTCATTTTCCATTTTTACATAAAAGGCAACTTTTTCAAGAGTTGTAATCATGTCATATTCTTCCAGGTAAACTCCATCGGGCACTTCAACAGGTTTGGGTGTATAATTTAGTATTCCTTTAATACCGGATTCAACCAGCTTTTTGGCAATAGCAGTTGACTGAGTAGCAGGAACTGTAATAATCCCAATTTCAATGTTCTGATCTTGGATAACCTGAATCATTGATTTGCAGTCGTAACATGGAATCCCGTTTACAGTCTTGCCAATCTTATCTGGATTAACATCAAAACCTGCAGCAATTGATAGTTTGTGACGTTTTCCTGAAAAATAATTAATCAAAGCTCTACCAAGATTACCCATCCCCACTATGGCAACCTTAATACCTTCTTCGCTATCAATAATATCAGCAATTAAATCTATTAATTCCTTTATATTGTAACCTTTTCTTAAGGTACCTGAATATCCGATTAGCATTAAATCACGCCTTACCTGTACAGGAGTAATATGTTGAATTTTTGCAATCTCATGCGAAAAAATATGATCCTTATCGTTCTCAAGACAGATTAACAATGCTCTACGGTACTGACTTAACCGTTCAATTGTTTTATGTGGTAGCTGTTTAAAAGTGTCGCGTGCGTTCATCAAAGTTAGTAATTGTTAATTTAATAACAGTGCAAATATATATTTCATGTTTTTAATATGCAACTATTTGATAATATATTAATATATAAACAAGAAATAAAGAGTTAAACATCATGTAGTAAGTGAAATATGAAAATCAAATCAATGAACAGTTTACATTAGCGAATTAAGTGTATTTTCGTCAAAAAAAAACCATGAAAAGAATTATTGCAATTATTACATTATTTGTATCACTTTCATCTTGTAGTTCGCTAGATGTTACATATGATTATGATAGATCAGTTAACTTTAATCAGTTTAGTACATTTAGCTTCTATCCCTGGGATTATAAACATGGTTATCAAATAAACGAATATGACAAGCAGACTATAATGACGGCCATTAAAAGTGAAATGGAGCAAAAGGGATATACTTATCAAAAACAAGGCGGGGAACTGGCCGTATCAATTTTTTTAACAATTAAAGGCAAAACGAGTTACAAAGCATATACTAATCATTATGGTGGGTGGGCCGGATATGGAGGTGGCTGGGGTTACTCCGGTTTTGGTTATGGCTACGGTTATGGTCCTGGATTTTCATCCACCACAATAACTCAGAGCAATTACAATGAAGGAACTCTAATAATAGATGTGTTTAGTATTGCTAATAAAAAATTAATATGGCAGGGAATTGGCTCCCGTCAAATTGAAGAAAATCTAGATGTAAGAGACAGAACACTTCCTAAAAATGTTGCCCAGATATTGGCAAAATTTCCCAAGTTGAAAAAGGGGAAAAAATAATATTCAATTTAAAAAACTTTAGCATGAAAAAATTTATTTTTCCAATACTTATAATTCTATTTCTTTCAGCTTGCAATCCTTGGAAATTTGTAAGTGAGTATAACCATAATGTGGATTTTACCAGTTATAAAACTTTTGGACTGTTGAATTGGGACCCTGTAAACGATAAGGTGGTAAATACGCAAACAAAAGAGTATATTCTCATGTCGATTAAAGATGAGATGGAGAAGCGAGGTTATATTTACCAAAAAACTGATGCTGAGCTACAAGTATCCGTATATGTAGTTGTACAGGAAGAAACAAGTTATTCAGGCTATAATAATCACTATGCAGGATATAATGGTTACAGTTCGATTGCCGTGGGAGTTGGAGTAGGATCAGGAGGAGTAGGAGTTGGCGCTGTGGGTTACGGGATGCCGATGTATCCTTATTCTGTTGTGAAACACGATTACAATATGGGTACGGTAGTGCTCGACTTATTGGATCATTCAAAAAAACAAATTGTTTGGCAGGGAGTTGCTACCGGTAGAATTGCTCGTGAAACAGCTAGCGAGAGTAATGTAAAAAGGGATATTGGGCGCCTATTCAAGAAACTTCCTGTTAAGAAAGTTAAGAAGTAGTAATTGTTTTTGTGGTTATCGTTCAGGCATTGCTTTCAATATTTATATCATTTGCTTTCAATCTAGCACTAAACAAATTTTGTTTTTCAGGTTGGCAAAAATGCAGTGGCAGACAGACAAGCTCTTTTGCAATTTTTGGCTATAGTGTGGCTTGTGTGAATTGCAAATTTGCTTGGCTGTGTGAGTTGGCTTCCTAAGTAAGTCTCTCCTCTAATAAGTCTTTCCATATTACGAAACCTTTTCGGTTATCTGAATAATCATGGATAACTCTACTAAAGTTTTCTGGGTGATTCTCCAGAAAGATTTGCCTCCCTTTGTTCCTGATTATGTTTAATTCATTATTAATATCTATGACCCTAAGTTTTAGTGTCTGAATATTTTTTTCAAAGTGCCAGATGTAAGTTGCTTCTTCAGTATCTAAGGTTTCTAGAATCAAGTGATACCCTTTACTCCCTGAAAGTAAAAATACAAACGAGAAAGGATTCAACACAAAACGAATTTTCATAGTTTTACTCTCATGTTTAGAGGCTAAGTATCTTAATTGGCGAGAGTGTTTAACATCCTTTTTATTCAAAAGATCATTCAGTAAATCTTCTTCTGACTCATATACTGACTGATTGTTTTGATCTTCCTGTAATTTCTTTAAATCAAGTAAGTTTTCTTCTGATCCAGGAAAATAACGTTTGTTTAGTATGTCTTTTTCAATAAATCGGAATTTTACACTTTCAATGATTTCTTTGTTGATGCTTTCTATGTCGGAAGAATTAGCAGTTTGAGCAACTAATACATTGTTTTCAAACTCAACATATATTTCAACTTCCACGAATTTTGATTTCAATACTTTCGAGAAATAAGCTTTTAAAACATCAAATTCAGGTCGTAGATCATCATTCTCAACTTCAAATTCAAGTTCATTTTTGAATTCCGGAATCTGGAAATTAAAAGCAACAGCACCATACCGGAAATCCAATTTATCAATTAATACTTTGATTGTTTTGTCTATGCTGAATATTTGGGATGAATCCTCCGTTTTTGTATGTTCATCAAATAGTGATGCTTGCTTGTCAAGATACCTGTAGTGTTTATTCCTTTTTAAGAAAAGACGGTTTAAATAATCAATTTGGTAATCCCGATAATCATAAATAATTGGAGTAACCTCGGAACGATGTACTCGGCCAATGTACTGAATGAGTTTGCCTTTGAATGAGAATGGATAAGCTAAAAACAGACAAGAGGCATTCTGAAGATCGGAACCCTCACCAAAAAACTGCCCGGTGGTGATCAGCACCTGATAATTCCCCTCGTTAAGTAGTTTCCATTTTATTATTCTACTACTTTCGGAATCTTCCCCACATAATGTAACAGTCTCGAAAGATTGTTTAAGAAATTGGTTTAATGTATCTATATGATCCTTTCTCTCTGTAATAATGACAACCTTTTTGCCCTTGTTCAACTCAGCTATTACATCTTTTATAATTAGTTTGTTTCTGGTCGAGTCATGAATTAATATTTTTGAAAGAGTCTCGAAAGTATCTGTTTTGGAATTATAGGGTACATTAAGTGATGTATTTCTTATCTCAATCCTAGGATGCTTATACTGCTCAATTTCATTTGGTTTGATCTCTGCAATAATTTCTCCAAGATAAATAAAAATAAGCTTATCATCATTTCCCTTTCTGAAGGGTGTGGCTGTCAAACCGTATTGGTAATATGGTGATAGTTTTGAAATGGTGTTCCTAAAAGTATCGGCTGGTATGTGATGGCATTCATCTATAATGATAGTACCAAAGGACTGAACAAAATCTTTAGTTTCTTGTTTTGTAATGTGTTTTCCAAGGCTTTGAATCATTGCAACTGTAACTGTTTTTCCAATTTTGGCTTTTCCTTGCCCTATTCTCCCAATTTCATTTTTTGCAATTCCAAGGAAGGTTTGAATTCGCTCAATCCATTGTTCAAGCAGTTGCTTTCGGTGCACGATGATTAAGCTAGGTTGTTGTTTATCCGCAATGATTTTTAACCCTATCACCGTCTTGCCCGAACCTGGGGGAGATGAAATGACTCCAAGATCTTTTTGTGATATCGCCTCACTAGCAATGTGTTGATGTGGACGAAGACTTAAATTATTTGTGAAATCTACTGGATTTTGTTTTTCCCTATTGTCCAGAAATTCAAAATCTATGTTATGTTGTTTGCAAAATCTAAGTATTCTTCCAATAAAGCCTCTGGGTATAATTATATCGTATTCGGTTTCTTCGATGCATTTAAAAAAGCGCTGTGTTCCCCATGTACTTTTTCCGATTTTCTTTTTAATAAAAAATTCAGAGTTTGCAAAATTGAGTTCTTCTTTTAGGAAGTTGACTAAATCAGGCTTCATTCCAGATCTGTTCAAGCGAATATCATTGCTTAAAGTGACTTGAAGTTTGCTGGAAATGTTTTGATTATGGTTAATGTTAGCAGTATTGGTTGGCAGGGATTGATACAATTCATCTAGATGTTTCACAGAGACCTTTTGAATAGTAGATAAAAACTGCCATTGATCAGGATAAAGTTTCAATTCATTATTTGACAGGTTAACGAAACAGCTATTACCTAGGATATAAGCAGGTTTGTGAAATGGAAGAGCAATTAGATTGCCCAAGCCTTTACCTGAATGAAAATTCTGATTAGGGAACAAGCGGTCAAAACTGGAACTTTTGTCGTACACAGAAAATATACCAGATTGTTCCAGTAGTGTTGTTAAGATTTTCCGACTTTTAATAGCCTGATAGGGCTGATCAAAAAATATCCAGACATGTCCTCCTTTTCCAGATCGTGATCTTTCGAGATATGACGGAATATCATTTCTCGTGCATATTTCAATAAGTCTTCGGCACTCCTCCATCCAGTTTTGTTTATCAAAATCGGCAGCAATAAACCATGAAGTGTTGTTTTGAAGCAATGGGTAAATACCTATCAATTGTTCTCCTTTGAGATGTTTAATGATTTGCTGGTCAGTTAGTGGCAGGTAAGTTTTGTCTTTATAGTTTTTAAATGATCCACCTTTCATTTTATGCATACGATACATATAAGGATCGTAATGATAAGCAGGCATATACCCACTTTTATTACCCTTTTGCCAATGTATAGCGAAAACATCTTTTCGGGAGTTGAAAAGGGAGTGGATAAGGGCTAACTTATGGTTGTCATTTGTAAACATTTACTTTTCAATTGATACTGCTTTACGATAGCTTTCTCTAAATACTTTCTGCAATACTCTGAATTAATCCTAAAATAATATCAGTTCCTTCTTCACCAGAGCCATAAGGCAAGGCAGTTTCAATGCCTTCTGTTATATTATTATTTTCCAATAAATTCTGGCATTCCTCTTTCAAGTATGCTTTAACAGTAGAATTTGATTTTCTAATGTCATTCAACAATTGAGTGCAATTATCCAGAATGTAAATAATATCTTCAAAATCGTGACTTTGCCGTAAGTCATTTCCTCCACGTCCTTTATGAGCCTCAAATTTTGCTGCTAAATAGTATTCTGGCGGAAATACAAATACTTCTGTTTCATCAGGTAATGTTTTAGTTATTCTGTTTTCAATACCTTCCTCATACCAATTATTGCTGAATCCAAGAATGTTTTCATCAGTTGGCATCACATCTACTTTTATATCCTGATAAATCATTCTGCAAATAGGGGCATCTTCTGAAGTATCATGTGCAAAACCTTTGGCTCTCAGATTTTCTTCCAGTCTTGCATGTTCCATTCGGGATTTCAGTTCTATTACACAATCAACATCCTTTGTTGGCCTAATATCTGATGCTGCTGGATTATCAGCATATAGTTCAGCCACAGCTCCACCTACAAATACTACTTCATCTTTTAATTCTTCTAATCCATTCGCTACTGTCTGTAGCATATCAATATTTGTACTAGTCATGTAGCAATCGTTTTTCAAGTTCTTCAATAGCAAAGTTTATTTCTCTTACTCTACCAACTCTAATTGTATCTACAATTACCAATAATTCATAAAATAGTTTATCATCTTGAACAGAAACTGCTATTGTTTTATAAAGTGGTTCTATTGCTTGTCCTCTTCTATTTCCCTTAGCATATGGCCATACATATACATCTGCACCAGAAGAAATATGCTCTTTTATTGGTGATGCAGAATGAGCAGTTGGGATTCCTTTTACCATTGCACCTGGTTCTGTAGGAAAAACATACTTTAGACCATAGATTAGAAATTCCTTAAATGCATTTATATGAACACTTCTTTTTTTATTATCAATTAGTCTGGCAATCTTACATCTATTTAATGCTTCAGATACTTCAGATGGGCTTATTTGTAGTGCGTTAGCTATATCTATATTACGCCAATCATTGCTCTTCATTGATAGTATCTTTAGTAATACTACAATGTCTTGTGGTCGCATTCCATTATGTTTCTTCATAACCTATATCTTTGATTCGCGATTCGCGAATTGCAAATATAATTAGATTATTAACTTATACAATATCTATTCTATTAGCATAACAATCAAATGCAGTTAATACACCATAACCATCTCTACTATTAAATACACAACCTGTATCAATATTTATTGTATTAAGTTTAGCGGCAATCCTATCTTTACATTTAGAAACACTTATAAGACAATGACCATGAACAATGGTTTTATTTATTAATAAAGGATTGGTATAAAATTCCTGACAATTCCATAACATTGAGTATCTATCCTCAAAAGGGTTAACTGATTTATCATTAAAGCCAGCATGAACAAAAAGAAAATCACCAAATGAATAATAATATATTAGCTCTTTGAAGAACTTAAAATATTTAGACTCAATATCATTTAATGAGTTTATTTTAAAACTTTTCAATGTTTCAGAGCCACCGTTTTGAATCCACTTAAAAATATGATCTTTATTTACATAGGCGTCAAGTAGCATTGCTTCATGATTTCCTAATAAAGTTACGATATCATAACCTTTTTCCTGCAATTGAATTATAAAATCAATGGTTTCTTTACTTTTTTCTCCTCTATCAATGTAGTCACCAAGTAAAATAAGTTTGTCATTTTTCTGAAGTTTGATTTTATGCTCAACCAATTCTTTTAATGAATCAAAACATCCATGAATATCTCCAATTGCAAAAAGTCTATTATTCATATCGTAATTGTTGAATGAAGCATGAGGGTGGGATAATTTCACTCTTTTGCAAATTTTGGACTGTGGGTAAGCCAGTGCGAATTGCAATGTGTGCAATGTAAGGTGGCTTCCTTTTATGTGGGTCGCAAAAACAAAATCTAACCAGTCAGTCAATATTCTAATTATTTGTTTTAATTCTTGGCTCAATATTTTCAATTTTCGTTCTCTGTTTCCATTTATCAGCTTTGCAAGTAACTTGTTATTATTAACACTCAGTTAATTACGGTAGATTTTTGATTTAATCCTATTTCTAGAATCGGAAATCATATCCAAATGAAATTTGTTTACGTTCAAAAAAACCCGCTTCTAACATAATGTGATGTTGGTTATTAATTACCCATGATCCTCCAATAACGAAATTCCATTGTTGTACCGCTGATATTTTTCCTGAATAGGTGGCCTCTTCTCCAAATAATGGAACAAACATCGGGTTGATATCAGCCATATCAATTTTGCCTGTAAAGGATTGGTCGTTACTGATGAACATACCTCCAACCCATAATGCGCCGTATGATTTATTATGACTCTTGCCAATAAGAATACCGATTTTTGGACTGAAAAAATGATTATGTAGATTATCGTCCATATCAGTGGGATCAGTTACAGAATAGTTATAATCTGCCATAATGAAAAAGCTACGGAATCCCATTGAAAATGTTGCTCCAACGCCATAGGTAGGTCCAACATACCCAATTTCATCATGAATCTCAAAAGTGGTATCTATAACAATAGAATCAATTATTGGGATATTTTCCACAACAATATATGGAACAACAAGATTGGGTGATATAACACCTTTGGTATATCCATAAATTCCGTAAACATTTAAAAAGGGAAGAACCCAAATGTTTGGCCGAATCTGGCCTTTAAATTCGTAAGCCGTTGTATTTTGATAAAGAGTATCAGCTCTTGCTGTTATGCTTGTTGAGTCGGATGACAATAATAGATTGCTGGCTTTATAAGCCTGATCGTAATATATTGAATGAAAGCCTACTCCAAATGGTAAAGGTAGATTTTTGTCGCTTTTTCTAGCCTTGCTTCCGAAAAGCGGTGGAATATTTACAATAGGATTGGATTTGTTGGTATATTTTTCGGAACCTATTGTTGACATAACTTCCATATTATTGATACATCCAAAACCTTGTTGTTGTGCTTTTATTTGTTGGTTAAAAAGAACTATAAGTACAATAATAGGAAGTATAATTATTTTCATTGGTTGCTGGTTATTACTAGTTGGTTATTGATTAATTGACATTCGTAAATAATCAATAAACAATAATCAATAAAAAATATTTAGGGCAAATCTATAAAAATAATGACCAAAAAAGAAAAGCGATATATGAAACAGATAGAAGTATGCCTTCAAAACGGGTAATTGTTCGAGCTGCTCCTCCTATCCTTATAACCAACATTAAAAATAATGAAGATACAAGCAATATTCCTATTTCAATATTTAGATTACTGTCGAAAGCAATGGGATTAATTACGGCGCTTGTTCCAAGAACTAAAAAAATATTGAATACGTTTGATCCCAATGCATTACCAATAGCAATATCAGTGTTTTTTTTGAGAGCTGCTACAACTGATGTAACAAGCTCTGGCAGTGAAGTGGCCACTGCAATAAGTGTAAGGCCAATTGTTGATTCACTTACTCCAAAATCTCTGGATATTGTCAGAGCACCGTCAACAATCCATCTGCCTCCAAAAAAAAGTCCAAAGCTTCCGGCAATAATTAGTAGAGTAGACTTTGAATATGTATATTTCTTTATATCACTTTCAATATTGTCATTACTATTACCTTTGTTCGAGAATAGCATGTATAATAAAACAATGAAGAAAATCAATAATATTATTCCATCTATTGTGTCAATTGAATTGGCTGAATTACCAAAAATAAAGTCATTGGCCAGAACCCCAACAAGTAATATCGCGAGAAGATTTACCCATGAATCTCGTTTACAAACGCTTGTGTTAACTTTTATTGGATATATAATAGCTGCTATTCCGATAATTAGAAGGGTATTCATTACATTACTACCCAGCACATTTCCTATGGCTAATCCGGTATTTCCATTTATGCTGGCAAAAACATTTATTACCAGCTCTGGAAGTGAAGTTCCCAATGCAACGATTGATAAACCAATGATTAGTTGTGATAATCCTGCCTTTGCTCCAATTGATGAGGCTCCATCAACGAGTAGTTTAGCTCCATAAATAAGGATTGCAAAACCGAGAATAAACAATATGTAAGTGGTCATTTTATTTTGAGATATTTTTTAATGATGATTCACTTAGTAGTTCCTTTCCCCAAATATTTTGGTGCCAATTCTAATCATGGTACTGCCTTCATCAATGGCAATTTTATAGTCACCCGACATTCCCATCGAAATTTCTTTGAATGAAACCTTATCCTTGAAAAAGTTATCCTTAAGCAAGTTAAAGTAATTTACAAGTTGTTTAAATTCGTTTTTAATTTGCAATGTATCATCAGTATATGTTCCCATTCCCATTACGCCAACAATTTTTATGTTATTTAAATTGTAGAATACGGGATTGTTTAATATTTGTGTAGCTTCCTCAAAATTAAGACCAAACTTTGTGCTTTCAGTGGCTATATGAAATTGTAATAGACACTCGATTGTTCGATTATTTTTAAGAGCTTGCTTATTGATTTCTTCAAGTAACTTAATACTGTCAACAGCATGTATCATTGAAATAAATGGAGCAATTAATTTTACTTTATTGGTTTGCATATGTCCAATAAAATGCCAATTGATGTCCTTTGGTAACTCTGGCACTTTCGCAACTAGATCTTGCACTTTGTTTTCGCCAAATATACGTTGGCCTGCATCATATGCTTCCTTTATCGCTTCGTTTGGTTTGGTTTTTGAAACGGCAACTAATTGAACACTTTTTGGTATAGTATCTAAAAAGCTTAATAGATTTTCCCTTATTCCCATTTGATTTGTTTTTTGCAAATTTAGTTTTTATGATTGATTCAATGTTGCGGGAATGTCGATTTTATAATGATCGATATGTAATAACAACTAAGGCAAGCTAAGTTGGAGAAAAGCTAATTTTCCTTTTGATTTGATGATTCCCAAAGCTCAATTTTATTGCCCTCAGGACCCATAATATGAACAAAGTTCCCATACGACGTGTACTCAATTGCATCAAGAATAACTACTCCATTATTTTTAAGGGTATCAATCAAAGTTTCCAAATTATCAACTCTGTAATTAATCATGTACTGTTGTTCTGAAGGAGAAAAATATTCTGTAGTGTCTGGCATCGGACTCCATTGTAAATAATTTGTTTCGCTTGGATTGATAGGATTTTGAAAGCTAAAAAGAGTACCGTATTCATCTGTTTTAAATCCCATGTTATTTTTATACCATTCTTTAAGGTCTTCAGGATTTTTCGATTTAAAAAGTATGCCACCAATTCCGGTTTTAATTGTTGTTTTGCCAATATATAGATCGGTAAAAATAGTATCAATAGGTTCCCAAAGTTCAATTTTGTTATTTTCAGGGTCAAGTATATGAAGAAATTTTCCATACTCATAGGATTCTATAGTATCAAGTATTGTGACTCCATCAACCTTAAATTGTTTAAATAATTCTTCAATATTTCCAACTCTGTAATTAATCATGAAGTCTTTTTCCGAGGGTTCAAAGTAAGTAGTTTTATTTGAAAAAGGGCTCCATTGTAAATATCCACTTTTTTCAGTGTTCTCAGCCAATCTGAATTCAAATAACGAACCATATTCATTTGTAACGAGATTTAAATTTTTCGTATACCATTTTTTTGTTTCATCAGTATTATCACATTTAAAAAAGATGCCGCCTATACCTGTTACTCCATAATTATTTGTTGATTTCATCTCGGAAATATTTCTTGATTTTTCATTTAATTTATCTGCAGGCCCATTACACCCGTAAAAGATAACTGTTGAAATAAGTAAGTATATTAATCTTCTCATTAATAATTGATTTAAGTATCTCTGAATCTGTATGGTACAAGTAAGGTTGGTTTTACATATTTTCAATAACCCTCTGTAACTTCTGTTGCATTTCAATTAAATGGCAACCTATTGTATCATTATCCACCGCCCTTAGCGCAGCAATTGGATCAACTGCAAATACTTCAATATCTCCATTTTCATGTTCTTCAACAACTACATTGCAAGGCATAAATACTCCTATTTTATCTTCTTTTTTCAAAACTTTGTATGCCGAGTGTGGATTGCAGGCTCCAAGAATAGTATATTTTTTGAAATCTACATCAAGTTTCTTCTTTAAAGTGCTTGTAACATCAATCTCGGTAAGTACTCCAAAATCTTCTCGTTTTAATTCTTCAGTAACTTTCTGTACTGTAGCATCAAAACTAGCTCCCTTTAATATTTTGGTAAAATAATAGCTCATGATATATTAATTTGGATGATTAAATTTCTTTTAGATAGTTGTTTCTTCGATTAAACTATTAATTATTGTAGCCGATTCAGGTATTGATAAACGTTTTTCAATGAGATAAGAACTAATTTCTTTGGACAAAGTTAAAAACTTTTTGTTGGATTTTGAAATTTCATAAATTTCCCAAGGTAAAAGCCATTCGTCAGGATAGTTTGATACTAGCTGCATCCATATAGAAGGCAAAGCCATTTTGTCAGCTCTCATTTCTCTAATCTCTCTTACATCTTTATAAAGGTTATGAAGTTTAATGCTTTTGTGGTCAAAAACAATTTGATGTGTTTTTTCTTTGGGAGGATCATATACCAAACCAAATCCATTGGCATCTGCAGGACCGCTATATGCACTTACAATAGTTTCTCCTATGGCCATGTCATATTGCCCCCAACTTGGTTCGAACAATTTTTTGCCATTGTGTTTAACTGTGCAATTAACAAAAGACATCATAATTAACTTACCATCTTTACGTGTGGTTTTTATTAGCTCACCAACTACATTAATCCCTGATTCGAATTGGAAAGAAGATTGTTTTCCAACTATTAATTCAATTGTAGAAAGATCTTTGTCAGATAAGAGGCGAGTTGGAATTAATGTGCCTTTAATTTTCCCGATGGGAGAACCAAATCCATGTTTGTGATCATTTGGTCCTTCTCCGTGTAGTAATTTGTTATTATAATTTAATGATGTAGGCCCTGTTGTATTTATATAAATTGGACTTCCCATATGTATAATAACATCTGTAAAAGTACCCGAAACCTGAAGTCCTGAAGAGTATTCAATAGTAGCAGTAGAACCTGACTCTATTGCTTTCATAATTCCATCAAGGCCACCGTTTGTAATTGCCATTTGGTTTACAAACTCATTTAATACATTTGTTAAATGATTAAAACTTGGTGTTACAAATAACTGAGGTTGAGGTGCAGTAATATCAAAGCTATAATCTTTAGCATCAAGAGTATACAAGATTTTCGCCACATTATTTTTTAGAGCACTTTTGCTTTCGCCGATTGATGATAATAATCCAGCACCATAAATCTTCGGATTATTCATGCTCCCAACCAAACCATATTCAACGGTCCACCAATGAAGGTTTCTTATCAGGGTCATTTCTGAAGGCATTCCTGCGTTGTCAATTGACTTTGAGAGCAGTTGTTCAGCTAATTCTATCTTTTCATCTGACGTAGATGGGTCAGCCTTAAGGATAGAAAGATGTCGAATTGCCTCATATATTATGTAATCTGATTTTGATGAAAATGCTTTCGATCCAATTTCACCAAAATACCTTAGATATTCGGCATATTCAGGATCTGCGATTATTGGTGCATGACCTGCTGCTTCATGTATAATATCCGGAGCTGGCGTATATTCAATTTGGTTTGCTGATCGGATATCAGCCGCAATAACAAGAACGTTGTGCTTTTGAAACTCCATAAAGGCAGCCGGTGGAATAAACCCATCAACAGTAACTGCAGCCCATCCAATTTTCTCCAACGATCGGTTCATTTCCTCAGTGCTTGGAATTTTTTCGATTGAAATACCAGTTTTCCGTAATCCGTCAATGTATGATTTGTGTGCAACATGTTCAAGATATTGAGTATTTTGTTTCATAACAGCACGCCAAACAGACTGATCTTGTGCTGTGTAGCGATCGTAGTTTTGATCAATAATAAATGATCGTAGGTGTCGTGGTAAATTTGATATTATGGATTCTGCAGTCATGTATCTAATTTGGAAAGAATATAAATTAGTTCAAAAATAGAAATTATTTGTTAGCTATTTAATTAATTTAGCTGATTACCTCGATTTTTGCCATACAATCATTTCAGTAAACTACTTTTTGACTAATACATATGCTAGCAGATCCACGTGTTTATATTGCGCTTCCAATTCTTGGAGAATCGGATAATATTAACGAATTATTGAATTATTTCAAACTGCAGAAGTTTAGTAGTTTTGAGATAATAGCATGTGTTAATCAGTATGATAGTTGGTGGCAGAATCCCGATAAAGAACATATTTGCATTGATAATCAGAAGAGTATCGAGCTGCTAAATATTGAATCGGATTTAAATATTCATATTATTGATAAGAGTTCAAAAGGAAAAGGATGGCCAAAAAAAAAAGGTGGAGTAGGTTGGGCTCGCAAAACAATAATGGATTATATTTCTGATAAATCAGGCCCAAAAGATATTATAATTAGTATTGATGCTGATACATATTATCCTATCAACTATATACAATCGATAATTAGTTTTTTTGATGATAATGCCGATCTAACAGGATTGTCGATCCCTTATTATCATAAACTTAATGGGGATGAAACGGATAGACTAATCCTTCGTTACGAAATATATATGAGGTTTTTTTTATTGAATATGATAAGAATAAACAATCCATATTGTTTTACAGCATTGGGATCAGCAATGGCATTTCCGGTATGGGCTTATAGAAAAGCTGGTGGGTTAACTCCTGTAGCGGCCGGTGAGGATTTTTATTTTTTGCAGAAGCTTGTTAAAATTGGTACAATTGGGTTGTGGACCCCCACACTTGCTTATCCATCACCGAGATATTCAGATCGGGTATCGTTCGGAACAGGACCTGCTCTAATGAAAGGTAGTCTGGGGAATTGGACATCCTATCCCCATTATAAATCTGAGCATTTCGATAATGTGTTTGAAACATACAATCTGTTCGATCAGCTATTTTTGGAAGATATAGAAACACCTATGGATGAATTTCTAAGAGAACAAACTAATTATGCAGATATCTGGACCCCATTAAGGAAAAACTATAAGGATCAAAAGAATTTAAGTAAAGCATGCTCAAATAAAGTTGATGGGCTTCGAATTTTACAATATCTGCGAAAGCAGCATGAGGATAATTCTAAATCAGACGAAGATATTATTGTTGAGTACTTGTTTAAATATCACGAAAGTGAAATGAATTTGGAGCTACTGCAGAATATAAATGATTTAGATTATGAGAAATCGCCAATGCAACTGCTAAACACTCTTCGGGACTTTCTTTTTGATAAAGAGCTGGAATTGCGAAAATTAAGATTTGTAAACATTAATTAAAGATGGATCAACTAATTACCATATTGGGACCCACAGCATCGGGTAAAACAACACTTGCCGCAAATCTGGCATCACTAATAAACGGAGAGATAATTAGTGCCGATTCAAGACAAATATATCGTGGGATGGACATTGGAACGGGTAAGGATATTGATGATTATCAGGTTGATGGTAAGCAAATACCCTATCACTTAATTGATATTCTTGAACCAGGTAGTCGGTATAACGTATTTGAATATATGAGTGAATTTACCAATTCTTTCAACATTATAACCAAAAGCAAAAAATTGCCAATATTGTGCGGGGGTAGTGGGATGTATCTTGATGCAGTATTGCGTGGTTATCAGATGAGTAAGGTTCCTGAAAATATTGAACTCAGGGAAAAATGCAGGCTTTTAAGTGTTGAGGAACTTGAGGGTAAACTTAGTTCATTTGGACCTTTGCACAATATCAGTGATGTTACAGATAAAGCTAGATTATTACGAGCCATCGAAATAGCTGAATACCAATCTCAAAACCATGATACAGTTGTTAATCTTCCAAAATTTAACTCGACTAATTTCGGTATATCACACGATAGAATTACCCTACGTTCACGAATTACAGAAAGACTAAAAATCAGACTGAGTGAAGGCATGATTGATGAGATACAGGAACTTCTGAATAGAGGGATTAAACCTGATGAACTAATTTATTATGGCTTGGAATACAAATTTGTTACGATGTATATTATTGGTCAAATTTCATACGAAAATATGTTTGCACAGCTTAATATCGCAATTCATCAATTTGCAAAACGACAGATGACGTGGTATAGAAGAATGGAAAAGAAAGGAGTAAAAATACATTGGATTGATGGCAGTATTGATTTAAATGATAAATTAGCAGTCATTCTTAACGAGGTTAACTTCTAATAACTAATCTGTTAGTAAAACTTTGGAAAAACTATTAACATATGTATTTTGTTGTTTAGCATATATAACCTATGCTCAAAGACCTGTTATTTATGATAAGCCAATGATTGATGATTCTCAAATTAGGTTTGAGCGTTTAACGTCTGAAGATGGATTAAGTCACAATCGAATTACTGATATTATACAGGACAGTCATGGTTTTGTTTGGATTGCAACCGTGGATGGTTTAAATAGGTACGATGGAAAGCAGTTTGAAATCTATAAACACAACCTGGATAATTTTACGAGTCTTACATCTAGTTTTATATCGTGCATTGCTGAAAACATCAAGGGAGAAATATTTATTGGTACTAACAGAGGATTAAATAAGTATAACCGATTAACAAATAGTTTTATATCAATAGGATTGGACAAGATGAATCAATATCCATCCATCAGGCAAATTTTGTTCGATAACGATAGCATTCTGTGGATTGAAACGGGTGATGGTTATTTGATAAAATTTGACATAAACCACAGTTTAATACTTAAAGCATATCATCATGATCCTGCCGATCAACAGTATTACCTTTATCATGATATTTACAAGGACAAACAAGGAATATTATGGATTGGAATGAGAGGCCGCGATCCAATGTATTTGGATGTAGAAAAGGATCAGTTAGTTAAAATTTATTCAAATGCAGTAGATATTACAAAAAAGCGAGCTAATGATATGGCTTGCTACTATGAAGATACTCATGGTAACTTTTGGTTTACTGCACTGGATGGTATTTATTTATTTGATCGCGAAACTAAAAAGTTTAGAAAATTTTTAGGAACCACAACATATGATGTAAAGGAGGATTCATCTGGCAATATTTGGTTTGCAACAGGAAGTGGTGTTATGAGGTACAATCCCGAAAAGAATGTAATAACATTAATGAAAAACGAAAAAGATAATCCCAATTCCATTAGCAACAATAGTGTGCACAAAA
>JABMPH010000178.1 GCA_013203805.1 Bacteroidota bacterium
AAAAACATAGACATGCGGATTTTAGGTTGTAACGAGGATCATCTATAAAATTATACTTAACATTGATTCTATTGATATTGAAGCCCCACGGGCTAATAGATTCTTCTCTTGCGAAGATAAAAATTAATACATCAAGATTCAGGATTATTTCACAACCAGCCCATCAAAATAATAACTAGCCCTGAATCCCTAGAAAACATTTTTGATTAACTTTGTTTTCATATCTTTACTTCCTTATTTTCAAAACCCATAATATGAAAAAGAAAGTCTATTTCTTGATAGTTTGTGTGTTCCTATCACAGCTATCATTTTCAAGTTCAATTCCTGATCTAATAAAAAATGCAGGATGTAGTAAAGACTACCCAAACAGCAATCTATTAATCATTTTCGACAGTACGGATGTGAATATGCAGGAAAGTGGCTTGAGCTATTACAATACTCACACATTGTATAAAATTCTTACAGTACAGGGGGCTAAAAACCTAAATGTTATTAAATATGGATATGATCCTTTGTCGGCTTATGTCGACATAAAAGCAGTTACAATATACCGGAAGTGTGGTGATATAGAGAAGCTTGACATATCGAAAGTATTGGATTACCCGGCTCCTGCACGAATGATTTATTGGGGAGCCATGGAAAAGATGATCGAAGTTGGTCGTCTTGATCCTGGCGATGCAGTTGATGTTGTTCTATTTAAAAAAGGGTACACTTATGCCCTGCTTCAGGACGAAGAAGATGACAAATACATCCCTCCCATGAGAGGTCATTTTTATGATATTGTTCCTTTTTGGAGCGATGATCCATTGTTGCTCAAATATTATAGTGTAACGGTTCCAAAGGATAAGTTTGTCCAGTACAGGTTCTACAACGGTGAAGCCGAATCATCCGCTATTCTGGTGAACGATGAAATGAAATATACTTTTATTAAGAAAGATATAATGCCATTGAAACATGAAAGAGGCATGGTTGCTTTATCAGATGTGGCGCCAAAGTTATTGATTTCAACAAGCCCCGACTGGGAATCAAAATCCCTTTGGTTTTATGGGGTTAATGAAGATTATGGAAGTTTCGCATCAACACCTGAAATAGATACTAAGGTGAACGAAATTCTTGCTAATGCAAAAGATGAGATGGACTCAATATCACTACTCACCCATTGGTGTGCCGATGAAATAAGGTATTCAGGGATATCTATGGGGCCTGGTGAAGGTTTTACATTACATAGTGGCGATATGAACTTTACCGACCGATGTGGTGTATGTAAGGATAAAGCTGGAATGCTCATCACTATGTTAAGAGCTGCTGGTTTTGAATCATATCCGGCTATGACAATGGCTGGTTCGCGAATCGACTATATCCCTGCCGATCAGTTTAATCATAGTGTTACAGTGGTGAAGCTATCAGATGGCAGTTATAAGATGCTCGACCCAACATGGGTTCCATTTTTACGAGAACTTTGGTCGAGTGCCGAGCAACAACAGAATTACTTAATGGGTTTACCACAAGGTGCTGACTTGATGGTGACACCAATATCAGAACCCGAAAATCACTTTTTTAAGATATCAGGAAACTCTGAAATAATGGCCAATGGGACATTAGTTGGTGAGTTCTTACTTACTGCCGAGGGTCAGTCGGATGCATCAGTAAGGAGAATGTTCACCAGCAATTTTAAAACTGAGTGGGGAAAATCAGTAGAAAAGGAATTATTATTAGTTGCTCCTCAGGCTAGAATAATTGATATTGACTTTGGCAAACCATATGAATACCTTACTAACAACATCCATATTAGGGTACAATATTCAATTCCCGATTACGCCATTGTTACTGAAGAAGAAATAATATTTATACCACTTCTAGCTGCAAACCTGTTTAAAAGAGGAATGTCGCATATGTACTTCAGCACTGGTATAGATGAACGAGAATATGATTTTAAGGATAGATGTTCAAGATTAGTTGAGCTTAGTGAAACAATCAAACTACCATTCATTGGAAAACTAATTCCATTTGAGTTCGAAAAAAATGTAGGTGATGATATTGCATCCTTCGAAGGAGAAATTGTATTAAACGATAAGACCTTTGAATTTAGTGAGAAAGTTGAACTCTCGAAACGGGTTTATGATGCTAAGGATTGGAAGTCGTTTAAAGCTGTGGTTGAGGCACAGAAGAAGTTTGCTGAGACACCGATAATTGTTGAAATATCAAATTAAATAATATAAAATAAATGAGATTCTTCACTACGTTCAGAATGACAAAGTCTATGTTTAGAATGACAAAGTCTTGGTTGCTTGTGTGAGTCTCCAAATATATAAAAAATGAAAAAGATAATACTATTAATATTCTGCCTTTCACTAATAAATATTACGTTTTCACAAATTGACAATGCGGATGCCGAGTATCTAAAAATATTGCAGGAATATACATTAAATGATGATGGTAGCATAGATTATCATTACGTTAAAAGCCAAAAACTACTAAGCCATTTTTCATTTCATCGTTTATATGGCGAAACATTCATTATCTACAATACTGATTATCAGACTTTGAAAATCAATTCTGCATACACAATAATGTCTGATGGGAAAAAAGTTGTTACACCGAGAAATGCATTTAATGAAGTATTACCGAGGTTTTCAAACAATGCACCTGCCTTTAATAACATTAGGGAAATGGTTGTTACACACACCGGGCTGGAAGTGGGTACTGTTATCAATCTAGATTACACAATAAGTACTAAAGCAGGGTACTATCCTTTTCTTATGGAAAATATATTGTTATCAAACACTTCTCCTATTAAGGAACAAATAATAAAAGTAATTATTCCACAATCAAAGATTCTTCACAATGTATTACTTAACATTGAAGGTGATCCGGGTTATGAATTAATAAACGGAAAGAAAATATACACATGGACTTTCAATTCAATTCCGGCAAATTCAAAGGATGATCACCAAGTATCGAATCACCAAGACATCCCTCAGTTAATCTTTAGTACCGCTCCAAATTTGGAGTATGCTTACAATAGTTTTGTAAATCAGGATGCATTTAGTTTTACTGTGAATGAAAGTATGGAAAAGGCTGTAAGTGATATCACAAATAATGAAACCGACGAATTGCTAATAGCATTGGAGCTTCAGAAACTGGTAAGTAATGATATTAACAACATAAATATTCCATTGGAATACACTGGTTATAGATGCCGTACGGCTGTTGAAACATGGAATAGCAATCAGGGAACACCCATGGAGAAAGCATTACTTCTTACTGCTTTACTTAAAAAAGTTGATATTGTAGCCGAACCTATTGCTATTATTCCAAATAACTATTTTAATGAAGAAGTTGGAGATCTATCACTTTTCAATAATTTTTTGGTTAGAATAAAACTCAATAAACACGGGGAAATATATTTAGCCCCAAATTATATTAATAAGCAAAATTTAAAATTCGATTTCACCGAAAAAACAGTTCTTCTTATAGGTAAGACTACTGATAAATTAAAATTTACCGTTGGCAAACCTATGCTTAGCAGTATTATTATGGAAGGCGAATTCGACCTGTTGAACCCTGGAAAATTGCTTGCTGATATACACATAGAGTTAAAAAATAACGCAGTTCCATACCTGAGTTTATATTTGGACAGCTCATATATAAAATCGATTGTTAGTGGTGGAATTTCACAAAGCAATATTATATCAAGTAGTATTGAAAAACTCACCCAGCAAAACACCATATGTAAAGTATCAGTTGAAAAAGACAACCCCACTACCAAACAAGGTGGTTATCTGATATTTGAACTTCCTCACACATCCAATGGAGTTGATAGTTGGCATATAACAGTGCTGCCGGCAGAAAGATCTGCACCACTTGAAATACCAGATGTAATTCATGAAAAATATAGATTCGCTTTAGTTCTGCCCAAGGATTCAAAACTTGTTTCTAAACTTCAAAATATTGAAATAGTTAATAATGTGGGAAGTTTATTAATAAAACTTGATAAATCAGAAAATGAGATTATTATAACCAGAGAAATAAAACTCAGCAAAATAGTTATTGGTATTAATGATTATGCTGATTTTAAGGAGATAATGGATATCTGGAATAATAGCAACTATAGGAAGGTTATTTTTAAGGAATAGGTTTTTGGGTTGAGTGTTTTGGATTGGAGGTTCTCAGCAGCCTAACTCTGAACCCAAAACCCAGAACTCAAAAGTTTTAAACACAAAAAAAGCCTGCCATAACTGACAAGCTTATTTAATTCTTTAGGATTAAAGAGTTATATTAAACTACTTTAACATTTACTGCGTTTAATCCTTTTCGGCCTTCTTCAACATCATAGCTTACCTGATCACCATCAGCTATTTCATCGATTAATCCATTTACATGTACAAATACATCTTTGCTACCATCTTCAGGGGCGATAAAACCAAACCCTTTAGAGTTGTTGAAAAATTTTACTGTTCCGTTACTCATTATTAATATCTTAAATTTATAAAGATGCAAAATTACTATTATATCCTTTCAAATGAATGTTTTATGAAAATATTTTTTTATTTAGGTGTAAATTGATCTTTTAACAGGCGAATTCGGTTTGTAATTGAGTCGATAATTTCAATACCAGTTGGCTTTTGCCAGACGGTCCATCAAGGATATATTATTATCATGAAAACATTTTTAATTACAGAAGAAGAGTATCAAATACTTAATGAAAAACTCAACACAATTATCAAACTTCTTGAATATTAAAATAAGCCTAACCCCTTGTCAGATACATGGCTCGACATTTCAGAGGTTCGCAAGTTGCTCAAAATCACCATAACTCAGGTCTACGTCCCTTTGTATATACTTCACAATACTTATGAGTATTTCTAACTCCTGAACCAAGTTCCTCAGCCCTGCCTATTTCTCTGAAAAACTTAGCAATAACAGGGTTTTTGGGATAAGGTGAGAAAAATTCAGGATCAATATTACCCAATCCATGAGGACGATTCCAGTTTTCAGTTACCACTCTTTCCCCTTCAATAATGAATTTTGCAGGATAAGCATTATTGTATTTGTTGCAAACTGAGGGATAAAACTACAATATTTCGTCATACAATTGGGGATAAATATAATGGAAATTGTAATAAACTAAGGTTTATTAAAACTACCTCATGTGCTACCATTATTAATCAGGCTACTAGTACCTCATTCATTTCATCCACTACATTCTCTGTTTCACTCCCAAACAACTGATACATCTTACCAATACCACCCTGAGCATCAAAAGGAGCATTGTCGAAGTCCTCCAACTCCAAATGCACACTTGTTGCAATATGGTCTTTTATTGGAAACAAATAGAAAACAATCATGTTATAAATCTTTTCATATCATCCATTTACATAATTTGCTTATGTTTGCACAACATTATATACTAGAAATGATACAACGTTATATACTGTAATTAACACAACGCTATATACTAGTAATGACACAGCAACATATACTAGAATAATACTATTTCGTATGCAGCTTAATTGTTTTCTAATGCATTAATAAAATCGTCATGCCATCTCCTTCAGAAAAACTTACGGATTCCTTAGAAGTACTAAAAAAAGCATTGGCCAACACTGGTGCTTTGGTGATCAGATCAAATATGATTACTAGAACTCATAGAGAGAGGTTAGTTTCAAATGGGTTTTTAGTTGAAATATTAAAGGGTTGGTATATATTAACTCGACCCGATGAAAAAAATGGAGACAGTACTTTATGGTATACCTCCTTTTGGCAGTTCTGTTCGAGTTACTTAGATTACAAGTTGTCAGGAGAATGGGTTGTGTCTCCAGAACAATCTTTGTTAATTCATGCAGAGAATTGGACTATTCCTGATCAGCTATTTATAAAATCTCCCAATGGGAATAATAACCTCATCAAACTTCCTCATGAAACTTCGGTTTTTGATCTAAAATCTACAATACCCGAAAAAGAGCGAATAATAATTAGAAACAATGTACATATTTATCCATTTCCATTAGCTCTTATCTCATGTTCTGAAAAGTTTTTTCGACAATATCCAATGGATGCCAGAGCTGTCCTCCAAACATTGAAGGACACATCAGATATACTTAGCCCTCTACTGGATGGGGGACATACCGTTATAGCAGGGCGAATAGCTGGGGCATATCGCAATATAAACAGATCGGATGTTGCGGATGAAATAGTTAATACGATGAAGTCTGCAGGATTTGATGTAAGGGAAAAAGATCCATTTGAAGAACCTGCACCTCAACTATTATTTCAACGTAATTTATCGCCTTATGTTTATAGAGTTCAACAAATGTGGCAACAAATGCGAGAGGTTGTACTAGAGGACTTCCAAGAACCTCCAAAAGAAAAAGTTAACATTCTTAATTACTTAAAGGATATTGATGAGATATATAAGCATGATGCATATAATTCACTCTCCATTGAAGGTTATCAAATCACACAAGATTTAATCGAACGGGTCAAGTTAGGAGCATGGAATCCTGATTCAAATAGTAAGGATGAAAAGGATAAAGATGCCATGGCAGCGAGGGGTTATTGGCTAGCATTTAATTCTGTAAAAGAAAGCATAAGTAAAGTCCTTTCTGATGCCGATGCAGGAGAAATAGCTGAGGTAGACCATAGAGTATGGTATCGGGAATTATTTTCTCCTAGTGTAGCTACAGGCATATTGAAACCATCTGAATTAGCAGGATATAGAAATACACAAGTTTTTATTCGTAACTCAAAACATGTTCCTCTGAGCCCAGAGGCTGTGAGAGATGTGATGCCAGCATTTTTCGATTTGTTAAAGAACGAACCAGAACCATTTGTTAAATCAGTATTAGGACACTTTGTATTTGTATATATACATCCCTACAATGACGGTAATGGAAGAATAGCAAGATTTCTTATGAACCTAATGTTATCATCAGGAGCTTTTCCATGGACGGTAATTCCATTAGAAGAACGGGATAGTTATATGGACGCCCTTGAAGAAGCAAGTGTTAATAATAATATCCGACCTTTTGCGAAGTTTATACATCAACTTGTTTTCAAATAGAGTGATGATTTTTAGAATAATATGGCTAAATATTCAGTCTCATTACATTAGCCCAAAGTGGGATACTATCATTAATCTACCTCCTATATTTATAGCGAGGAATGGCTCTAAACCAAGGAGTAGAGAATATTACTCTTGCTTGAGATTTTGGGATTCTGTAACCAACAAAGCAGTTTTCATGATGAAAAATTACAAGAAGCTTCAAGGATTGTTTTAAAAATGCGAATTTGTATCACCCCAGTGTGTCCTATGTTCTTAAAGAGATAAGGACAAGTGGACCTGAGACAAAAGTTGAGAGGTGCTGATAGTCGATAAATGAATTATTCCTGCCTTTACATCCTACGATAGTTCAACTGCTACAACAATGCTCATTTATTACTTAAACCCGTAAGGATGAAAACCATTTTAAAATTGTTTGAAGACAACATACAGTGAAGATAGGGACTGTGATGTTGGTTAGTTAAAAACAATGAGTTTTTCAATGTGTGGGGAAAATGTGGGGATTATGAGCATAAAAAAAGCCTAACTAGCTGAAAACTAATTAGGCTTTGCGGTCTGGATCTCGCCTGAGGCGAGACGACCCCAATTATATGAACTGATTGAAAATATTGTAAGGCTGTTGTATTACCCATAGTAAATATTTACTATTAGCTCGTTTTAAGGACTTTTCACGAACCAGAGCATCTTTCTTATTTTGAAACTCTTGAATAAAAACAAGTTCCCAAGGTCCTTTGTTTTTTGTATAATCA
>JABMPH010000179.1 GCA_013203805.1 Bacteroidota bacterium
ATATAATAGAGTTTCAGCATGCTGATATTGTCGAGGCTAATCTTGTTTGGCATTATGGATACAATAAGTTTAACTCAAATAATGATATTATTTTCCCCAATATCTTCTTGACTTATTCTGACGTATGGTCAAACAGTTACAATATACCATGTAAGAGTATTGAAATTGGAAGTAACCATCATAATATAGATCCAAATTGGATTCCAAATTCAAAATCTATTGGAATTATTTCAACCAAAGAACATGAAGATGTATTGAATTGTTTTGTAACTGAAGCAGCACACTTTCATCCAGATATTTCATTTTTATACAAACTTCATCCGGGACAATTTCACTATTACGATAAGTTCGTATTCTATTTTAAAGACATGCCCAATGTTACGATAATTCCCATTGATTTAACTATGAAAGATTTTATACATTATGCAAATGAATATGTTGTTATATATTCTTCTGTGGTTTTTGAATTATTACAAGCGGGTAAAATTGTTTATATATATAAAAAGTTGAATTATTGGTTTTTTAAAAAATACTATACACTGCCAAATATTTACCTATTTACTGATATAAAAGACTTCAATTTACAAAAGAAAAGTGTTCCAATATCTTGTGTTCCCATTTATCCCATAAAGTTCTTCAAGCCATTCAGTGAGTCGAAATTTAGGACAGCAATTGAAGATTAACTTAGTCGGTTATTAAAATCGCTGTAAAGACCCAGGTGTGGATTGTAGTTTGTGTGTATTTACTGGTAGCAATCATCAAAAAGTGCATAAACATTGAATTGAGTCTCACTAATATTCTATAGATATTAGTGAGTTGTTAATTAAGAAAGTGACTATAAAATAATAAATTACGTTGATTAACCCCATTCATCTGATAGTCGGAATCGTCACCGACTGAATATGCAGAACTCATAACGGGTTAGTAGTTATTTAAAATATGATAATATTATGCATAAACTTATAAAAAGTACGGTTGTTTATACATTAGGTGAACTAATCCCTAGGCTTTTCAGCTTTGCATTTCTACCAATCTTTACTACCTATTTATCAAGTAGTGATTATGGTATTATGAGCTATACTAACTCTATCATGCTGTTTTTATATGTATTAGCATGTTTAGCCTTAAATTCTTTTCTACTTAGAAAATATTACGAATTTAAAACAGAATACGATAGAAAAAGGCTCATAGGAAATGTTTCGATTGTTATTATTATTTTTAATGTACTTATTTTAGCCTTAGCTTTTCTAATTGGACCTCAATTAAGCAAATATGCTGACTTAAAAGTAGATTTCTTCCCATATTTCTCTTTGTCTATCCTTATTAATTTTTTAGAGGTATTTGCCATTGTTCCTTTAGTAATCTTCAGAATTATGGAAAAACCGACTCAATATGTGCTATTAAACGTAGGGAAAAATGTTTTACCATATTTAATAATCTATTATCTTCTTGCATATCACCATTGGGGGTTAATGTCGTTTTATTATGGTAGGCTATTTGTAAATATTCTATTCCTGATCCCTCTTGTGTACATAACATATAAACACGCAATATTTGACTTATCCATTAGTCTTATAAAAGAGGGTCTAAAATTCTCCATGCCACTTATGCCAGGCACCATCGCTTATCTGTTAATGAGTATTTCTGATCGTATAATAATGGAACGGTATATCTCTTTATCCATGATTGGGATATACTCCATAGCATTTACATTGGCTTTGGGATTAGGAATGTTTATACAAAGCGGATACCGGGCTTTTGAACCCGAGATATTCAAAAAATATGGAGAAGAAGATTTCTCTAATTTTATTGAAGGGCTGCACAGAATATTTATGTTTATCGTATTTTCCATGGCTATTGCCATTTCTATATTTTCAAAAGAAATATTACAAATATTAACGAATGGTGATTTCGTTAATGGACACACTTTGGTTCCAATTTTAATAATTGGAATTATTCTTACAGCAGAAAACGCAATACTTGGATCAATTGCCATTGCCGAGAAGAATACAAAATTGAGCATGTACTCTACTCTCGTTGGTGCCATGTTCAGCATAGCTATTAATATAATCCTCATTCCTTACATTGGATATTTCGGAGCTGCAATTGCCTATGTCGTTTCCTTTCTGGTAATGAACCTTATCACTTTTAGAGGAATAAAAAATAAACCAAATGGGGTTAATTATGATTTGTTTGCATTCTTAACGTATTCTATACTGAGTGCAATTACAACGATATATATTACTCACCTTCCTTGGCATATGGCATACATTATTATATCCAAAACCATAATAATGATGTTTAGCATTATACTGTTTATTAAATTGTACAAATTTAGCTTTCGCGAAATTAATAATATAGTAATAAGACCGATATCTAAATATATTTTAACTGGAATACATCGATGAACTACATGATAAAAAGAGTAATCGCGTATTTTAACTTTGGGAAAAGATTATTGTGGTGGTTAATACATTTCTGGCGTTTTAAGAAACTCGGGAAATTATCATATTTCGACAACCCTATAAGAATAACATCATCCTATATGTCTTGTGGGAAAAATGTTTATGCATATAAATATTGTAGGTTTGAAGGAATAGCCTCTTACAACAAAAAGAAGTTCACTCCCAAAATTATATTCGAAGATAATGTTTCATTTCAACAGAATCTACATTTAACATGCGCTAATTCTATATTCATAGGTAAAAATACTGCAATTGCGGCAAATGTTACAATTACTGACATTCATCATCCATATGAAAATCTTGAAATCCCTATTGAACTTCAAGATATTCATGTTAGTTCTGTTTACATTGGAGAAGATTGTAAAATATATAATAATGCTGTGATATTACCAGGAACTATAATAGGTAAACATTGTACTATTGGAGCCAATAGTGTTGTTTGCGGAGTATATCCAGACTATTGTGTAATTGCAGGTGCTCCATCAAGGATTGTTAAGCAATATGATTTTGAATTAAGTAAATGGATAAAAATGGAAAGTAATAAACTCAAATAAAAATGGAAACTAAAATAAGCTCTTGCCCTTGTTGTTCATCCTTTGAGATTGAATTTAAATACATAACACATGATCGACATTATGGTTTTATTAATGACAAATTTAATGTTTATAAATGCAAAATATGTAATTTAATTTTCATTCATCCAATGATCGAGCAAAATGAACTTAATAATATGTATAACAATATTAAAAATTATTATGCGTACAATCAAGTAACTCCCAAAAGAAGAAAGCATTTCAAAAAACTATTTAATAGAATAGGGAATATATTACTTGGAACTAAAAGTTCATTCCCTGATTTAAATAAATTTAATAACAAGAAT
>JABMPH010000180.1 GCA_013203805.1 Bacteroidota bacterium
AAAGTTCAACAGCTTTTTGCTTAAAATCCCTGTCATACTTTTTTCGATTGTGTTTCATAATTGTAAGTTAATGCTTTTATAGCTTAACTCACCGTCCTGTCAAATGTAGCACTTCCACTAATTCATCTGTAACATTATATAGTCGTCATGTTACTGACTACAGCCCTCCAATAGAAAAAATTTCTGGCTATTGGTTTCCTCAATATTCAGATTTATATGTTGGAGTTAAAGTATCAAAAGGAGAATATTCTTTGTATGGTTGGATCGATATAGATGCAGATATATTTAGAGTTACATTAAGAAAATTTGCAATTACAAAACCATACCCAATAGATGAAAAATGAAAATATGTTTTGTTTCTTAGAACTTAACGAACCGCATTAAACGAGAACCTTACATACGGTGCTGTTAGAGATGCACTGAAAGAAATTTTTATACGTCAGCCTACGATTGGCAATAGTTATTCAACTATTACTTTTTTGTTAGTACTTTACCATCTAAATCTTGTTTAACGTTTTTCCCGAAGACTCTCCTTCCAGTAATTACTGTCATTTTATGTTATACAAATACTTTTGTTAAGTATCTTATAAATAAATGGTTGGTTTTGACGATTGACGGAAAATTTGAAATTATGAATAAAACGCTTTGGTTCAACTATTATCTGATTTGATAAACAACACATTTGAAACTTGTTGAACCTTTTTCACTCCTGGATTCTACTTCCTTTTAGCGTGAATCTTTTAAGCTAAAAAAACTTTCGTAAAGTATCTGGCTGACAAATGATTGATTTTGTTAATTTAGTAACCGATAGTAAACGTTTACAAGTACTTACAAACGCTTACAAACAGATATGTCACTAAATCTCACATAATTAACACTAAAATTCACAGAAAAACAAAAGGTGCACATACACATACGTTATAGCCAATGCAAAAGAATGAATCTTCAACAAACAAATAATGATATTAAAATTCATTTTTTTAAGTTGACAACTTAATTATATGAAGAAATATAAACATTAATGCCACTTTAGGAAAAATTGGAATAAAAGGAAATGGAGTAATAATAGTGATAACCCCTTTGTTGAGTATTTATCTGGAAAGGCAAGGATTTACTTATATTACGCAGAAAATAATCGAAGAATTTATTTATGGACGCTATTAATGATTCAAAACTACTGGAACAAAAGAGGGAAGAAATGAACCTGATTTTTGAGAATTCTGATGTTATTCTGATATTGATGAATAAGGATGTTCAGGTTGTACAAATTAATAAGGCAGGTATTAAATTGGCTGGGAAAAGTCGTTCAGAAATACTTGGATTACTGGGAGGAGAAGTGTTAAACTGCATAAATGCCTGGGATGAAAATAATTTGGTATGCGGTAGAGGGAAAAAATGTGAGTATTGCGTTGTGAGAAATAATGTAAATTCGACATACAAAAACCGGAGTAATATATACAAAGCAGAAGGTCCCTTCGAAATATTAAGTGATGGAAAAAAAATAAAGCTTTATTTATCAGTATCCACAAGCTTATTAGAGTTTAATAATGAAGAATTCGTTTTATTGACTATTGATGATATTACAAGCTTGAAAGAAGTAGAAAATGAAGTTATTGAACAACGAAACTTATCACAGAAATATCTGCAAACATCTGGAGTTATGATGTGTGCATTGAACATTGAAGGGGAAATAACTCTAATTAATAATAAGGGTTTAGATATTTTAGAATATGAGGAAGAAAAAGAACTTCTTGGTAAAAACTGGTTTGAGCTAAGCCTTCCGAAAAATATTGTTCCAGATGTAAAGGGAGTATTTAATCAATTAATGTCGGGAGATATCGAACCAGTGGAATACTACGAGAATTCAGTACTTACAAAAAATGGTAAAGAACGCATAATAGCATTTCATAATACGATACTTCAGGATAAGGAAAATAAAATATCAGGGGTTCTTTTTTCAGGGGAAGATATTACTAAACGAAAGCAGAATGAATATATTATAAAACAGCAAAATAAGGAACTTCGAGAACTTAATTTATCAAAGGACCGTTTTATATCAATTCTTGCCCATGACTTAAGAAGTCCGTTTCATTCAATTCTCGGATTTCTTGATATTTTATCGGAAAACGCTCGGGAATTTGAAATAGATGAGATTGAAATGCAGCTAAATTTTATAAATGATTCATCAAAACGGGTCTTTAATTTATTGGAAGATATACTAATGTGGGCAAATGCACAATCAGGTAACATACCTTTCGAACCGCAAAAATTTAGTTTTACCAAAACTTGTGAAAAGATCCTGAAGATTCTTAAACCAAACTCAATTACTAAAAACATCAACATTAATCTTACTTCTGACAGCGAAATGTATGTTTATGCAGATAAAAATATGTTGAAAACAATTTTACGTAACATTATTTCAAATGCCATAAAATTCACCAACAACAACGGACAAATAGAAATTTTAACAAAACAAAATCTTGATATTACAACAGTTTCTATTTCTGACAATGGTACTGGAATTAAGCCCGAAATACTGAACAAGCTTTTTGATATTTCTCAGGTATATTCAACAGAAGGAACAGCACAAGAAAAAGGAACAGGTATTGGATTATTGCTTTGTAAGGAATTTGTAGAAAAACATAATGGAAAAATTTGGGTTGAAAGTGAAAAAGGGAAAGGCTCAACCTTTTATTTTACAATTCCGAACTTAAATAAATTTTAAAACCAGATTAGAACTAAATACACTGGCTATAACATGCGCTCATAAATAATTGCCGGGGCATCAGGAAATTAAAGGCAAACAATCCGCGTTAATTTTCTCTTAACTCGAAGGGTGGTAATCCGCAATCGGCAACTATTCATAGCGCCAGCGTTAGTTCAACTAGATGACCCGTCCTAAAATATGTCTACACT
>JABMPH010000181.1 GCA_013203805.1 Bacteroidota bacterium
ATAGTATGGGATGGGCGCATAAGTGTCGATGCTGTTGGATTGCAACGAAGTGTAAATAATCCTGAGGTTCAAACAAATTGGTTCTTTTGTGTACAAATTCAATTAACTTTTTTTCCCAGTCAGGAGAAGTCGGATTTTTTTCTTGTAATTCGGTTATTTCTTTTAATATTTGTATTGCCTTTTCATCCTCATATATTTCTTTTAAGTCTTCAAGTTTAAATAAGAGGTCAACTATGATAATTGAATGTAACATTACAATTGCAGACCTGTAACTTTCATTATAATACGATTTAATTACTTCTTCAAAGTATTCTTTTGTTTTAGCTGAATATATTTTCTCCGAGGCACTATCTATTGAAAAATCTCTCATATTATCTTCGTTTAGGTTGTATTCTAGTGTTTAGTTTTAGTGTTTGTATGTAGATGTTATTCATATCGCTTTATTAGATTTTCTGCAAGTATTATTGCCTGTGGCTTATCCATTCTGTTGGCTAAAGTTGTTGAAATATCATTAATTTTAGCCTCATTAAATATATAAAGTTCTGAATATACACTGGATGTAAGTGAAGTAAGAAATATTTGTGGACTACCTTTTATTCTATCATAAAAATACTCTAATTCAGTATAGCTAAGTTTTTCTATTCCCGTGAATTCTGGAATAGATTTTGGGAAATTATTAATTTCGTTTGAATGCTTTAAGTAATTATTGGCTTCTCGTAATTGGTTTATCTCTGAATAATCATCAAGTGATTTCAAATCAATTTTGTTTGATTTAAGGAATACAATTAAGCTATCCCATTTAGACCTCTTCAAATCATATTTATCTTTATAAATAGTAGATAAGTATCTCTTAATATTGATTTCAAGATGTTTAAAGGCATATATTATTTTAACTTCAAATAAAACAAATAATTCTTCTTCAGTATCTCTTATATTCATCTCATTAATGATGACTTCAGCAGAAGTGGGGAAATTCCAAAATTCATCTGTTGATTTACTAACTTGCACTGGAGAACCTAGATTATATATTCTAGTTTGTTCCAATTTAAGATCGTTCAATTTATCTTTTAGATTTCCAATTAATGTATCAATCGTATTATCCAATATATTTTGATAACTAAATGCAATTTTATCAAGGTAACTTTTAGCTAAATCTTTTTCTGAAGTAATATCAATTTCACGAGTATATTTAGACATACAATTGTTTGTAAATGAACAATAAATATAAACATAATCAAACCTATTGATACTCACTGTTAAAAACTTTTGATCAAAAAATAGAAGCCTATAGAGCTTCTATTTTAATTTGTGTTTAACAAAAAATGTTTTAAGTTTACGGTATGGCACAATTTCTTGTGCCGTGTGTTTGGGGGTTAACATTTAAAAGGCAGTTGTTGAACTGCCTTTTTTCTTTATAACTTAAATAAAGTATTAAATCCGTTCAATTTATATTGGTCTAGGTAGGTGTTTATCATTATTGTTGGCTGGGATGGATAAAACCAAACCAAAGCTTTTATACTTTAAAATTAATGGAAGTCAAAAAATAGAATTTATTGTAAAGTATTTGCCATTAGTACATAAAAAAGCCCACCTAATTAGTATGCTTGTTATAATGTTTGTTTTTCTCATCCGTCCATCCACATCCCTAAGGTGCATGGATGGATGGACGAGCATTTTTATTATTCCTTTGCTTCATTATAAAGTTGATTTGCTTTACTTTTACCAATTGTTTTTCCTTCTTCTCTTAGTTTATCTGCAATTTGTTGAAAGGTTAATCCTTCAATATCTTTTAATTCAACAATACGTGGTTTAATATCTTCATAATAATTTGTTTGAGATCCAGTTTTTGCAGTTAATTCACTAAAATCAGTTCTCTCCTTGGTCATTGAGAATGTCAAATCACTATTGAACTTCATTTTAAAACTTTTCTCTTTCATTCCATCAGGAAGATAATTCCCTTTCACAATACAAAGATGTCTGAAGTTATTGTCAGAAGGATCACGTCTGAGCTCAATTACTTGCCTTGCTTTTCCTTCAATTCCTTGTGAACCCAAAAGATTATTTTTACTCGGTGGTAATTCTTCTGTACGTTTACCTGTGTGATGTAGGAATATAAAAAGACAATTGTGTTTATCAGCTAGTTTAAAGTATTGGTTTAAAAATACCCTTACTTTATTAGATTGATTCAAATCTCCTCCATAGAGGTCTGTAAGTGCATCAATAATTACACAGTCAGCTGGATTCGCTGTAAGCATCTCATCTAATTTAACCTCCAAGTTTTCAGTATCAAACACATAGTCGAATCTATCCAGACATTCAACATCTGCTCCCTCTCCAAGAGTTTTATTTAATAGAAATGAAATTGCATTTCTGTCATCTTCTGTTGAGACATATACAACTCTTTTGTGTTCAGCTTTGATATCCCACCCCAGGAATTTATCTTCACCTTTCACAATAGCTAATCCAAGTTGTCTCAGGAATGTACTTTTCCCAGTATCACTACTTCCTGCAAATACGGCAATTCCCGATTTCATAAAGATAGGATCTATCAATACAGGTAATTCTTTGATATCTAATTCATATAGCTCTTTAGCAGAATAGAAATTCTTATTTTCTTTCATTGTCTTAGGCTCATTCAGAGCTCTAAGAATTTGACCATTAACTTTGGCTTCTTTTGCTGTGGGTATTCCAAATGTAAATTCCATGACTAAAACCTCCTATTATTAAAAGGTTTAACTTCATGATGTTTTAGAAAATCCTGAAGCTGGGCTTCAGTTACATAGGTTTTAGAGCCTACACATACAAAAGGTAATCTACCTTCATCTTTCCAATTGTAAATGGTTCTTTTCGTTACAGAGAAGATTTTTGACAGTTCATCTAATGAATAAACTTTCAACTCTTTCTGTTTCGGTGTGCTTTGTTTTAGCATTTGCAGGATTTGTTCCTGACTTTCTTGTAATCTTTTAAACTCAATTGCTAAATCCATCTTTTTAATTTTTAGCATTATTTTTTAAGAACCACCCGTTGATTGAAGTAAGTCTGGTGTATTACTCAGCTTCAATCTTCGTTACAATGGTAAAAAATAGGGTAATGCTAAAACAGTTGCAGGGGGTTGTGCAACCCCAGGCTAACTGACTATATATAAAAAGATTAAGATGTAATTTATTATTGAATTTTCTTTAGTTGCTGCCTGAGATTTACTAAAAGTATGTTTAGATTTTTTATGGCAGTGTTATCTGGAGATAGGAATTTATTCTTTATACTCTTATCGCTAATATTTTCTGATTGCTTGGTAGAAAAGTTTTGAGCTATAAATCTGTACAAATCTGTGTTGTTATCTATGTCAATAAGCTTTTCTTCATTTAATAGTCGAAATAGCAGGCTTAAATCCCCTACGGACATTTTTGTTTTTAGCTTGTTGGTAATGTGAGTATTGGAACTGTATAATAATAACAAATTCTCCAAAGCATCAAGGAAATTTAGTTTTATCTCAGAGAAGAGATGATAGGTTTCTACTTCTTTATATTTTACATTTTCCAGTTCAATATGAACTCCCTCTTCTATATCCTGTATTAATTGACGAATGTTTTTGCCGCTTCCGTATTTTGCTTTCTTGATGCCTTTCTGAAACACATACTCTACTCCTTCAATGGAATGATAATTAAAATCCTTCTTAGCTTCTGTGATATCAATTCCCAACTGCTTGATGACATTTTCGGATTGTTGGACAACAACATACTTCAAGTCGTTGTATAGATTATTTAGTTTCACCTGTAACTCTTCAACTGAAAAATCATTTAAAACATAATCAAGGGTAGATCCAGCATAATCTTCATCATACCTAATATCAATTAGTTTATACTCATTTATAATTTTGAAAAACTCGTTTATCTTATCCATAATATTTTCAGTCTAGTTAATGATGAGTTCATTTGCATCGTCCAGTACATCATTCTCAAAGCTATCTAGGTAAACCTGTGTAGTTTCTTCAGATTCATGTCCTAAACCTTCGGAAATAATTGCAGTGGATATACCTGATTTCTTAGCTATTGTAGCCCAAGAATGCCTCGTTACATAGGTCGTTAAAGGTACATCTAGTTCTAGTATTGTAGAAATTTTCTTCAACTTTTTATTCATCAACCTCATGGCATTCCTGTAGTCTAAGTATTCTTTGCTTTTTCGGTAAATTATTGGAAAGATATAGGATTCAGGATCTTTCAACTTACTGTACCTGTCAAGAATAGTTTTTGATTTATCTGTAATCTTAATACTAAAACGTTGACCAGTTTTCTGTCTATAATAATTAATTCTGCCAGACTCAATATTTTTAACTTTTAGGAAAGCTATGTCAACAAAATTCATCCCACGATTGTAAAAACTGAACATAAACAAATCTTTATAAAACTGAAGGTTTGTTTCCTTTGACACATCCAATTCCTCCACCATTTTAATTACCTCTTTATTAACAGCTCTTTTTCTAGTTTTCTGTGTCTTAATGGATATATTTTTAAATGGATAATAAGCTTCGTCATATATACCTTCTTTTATAGCTCTATTTACAGTAGCACGCAATTCCCTTAAATGAAATCCCCGACTGTTTACAGATAGTTTATTTAATGTCATTTTATGAATGAAATCTTTCACAAAAGTTTCGTCAATATCCGTTATTAAAATATTATCTCCATAAATATTCTCAAATGTACATTTAGTTTTATTATAGGCATCGGCATTCCCGCTCCTATTTTCCTTCTTCATCTCAGTAATAATTTTATCTACAAATGAATTAAATGTGACAGCCGAATTGTCATTAACCAGCTCAGGTTTATATTTTGCTGCTACATCTACGAGAGTAAATTCATCCTGAGTGTTTTCAAAGTCTAAAATAATTGCCTCTAAATCATTATAGGCTGTTTTTATCCTAGCCCTCATCAAGCGATAATTAGGATGTTTTGTGTTTGGATTATTATTCTTAAAATCCCAGTCAGACTTTTTCAAGGAATGACCTATATAGAATAACTTCTTTTTTCTTGCATGTAGAACTTGTACTGCAATAGGGTGAGTACCATCTTTTAATACTTTATCCTCTAAGAATTTTACTTTTACTGAAGCCATAGGAATTACTCTGGGTGAAACATAGGTGAAACATTTATTTCAAAAATACGCATAATATTTCATATTTATTCATATTTTTAAAATCAGAATACCCTCAAACAGGGCATTTCTTATGAAGGTGTATGAAAAACTGAGAAAACAAATCTGTGATTCATAATCACGAGGTCGGGCGTTCAAGTCGCCCTCTCGCTACAAAAGGAACTAAAATTATTTGGTTCCTTTTTTTTATTACTGAAATTTAAAACTCAGAGTAATTATTCAAATAAAAACAGAACCATTTATTAACATTGGCTTTTTTGCCCCCGCCCTCAAAAAAAAAATTAACTATCTGATTTTCAGAAAAATTCCATTACTACAGAATTTACAGCTTCTTTCAGCTATTTTTTAAAATGAAAAATTAAGATACAAAACTGCATATTCCAATACCTTTCTTACAATTACACACAACTAATTGTTAATAAAATCAAACATAAAACGAAGGCAACTTGCCGAATAAGTAATATTATTGTGCAACCTTATTTTTTATCTTCAAGTATATCATATACGAAGTAGAGGGTAGTACTCAAACTACCCTTTTTCTTTTTTATACCATTACCAATCAATTATAAAATTCAAAAAGCTCTGTCACAAAAAAATTATACCACGAACTTCAAAATTTCCGGTCTTCACAAAACCTTTCTATTTTTATAAAAAAATCTTATACCCTGACCTATATCCTACTATTTCTACCCTTTATTCCGTAAATTTATAGGAATTCAAAAAATCAACACGCCATGTCAAATATCCGCAAGATTGATGCGCTCAATTACCACCAAAAAGGGCGCCCCGGAAAAATCGAAGTTATTCCTACAAAACCTCACAGCACCCAATACGATTTATCGTTGGCTTATACTCCCGGGGTTGCACAACCATGTCTCGAAATTTATAAAGATGTGGACAATGTTTATAAATACACGGCGAAGGGAAATCTGGTTGCCGTAATTTCAAACGGCACAGCAGTTTTAGGATTGGGAGACATTGGTCCCGAAGCCGGCAAACCGGTTATGGAAGGGAAAGGATTGCTTTTTAAAATTTTTGCAGATGTTGATGTTTTTGACATTGAAGTAAATGAAAAAGATCCTAAAAAGTTAATTGAGGTTGTAAAGGCAATTGCACCAACTTTTGGAGGAATTAACCTGGAAGACATTAAAGCGCCAGAATGTTTTGAGAGTGAAGAGACACTAAAAAAAGCACTGAACATTCCAGTTTTTCACG
>JABMPH010000182.1 GCA_013203805.1 Bacteroidota bacterium
GTATTGCTGGATTCAATCAAGGGCTGTTAAGTAGTAAAGGAATAGGTGTGGTATATATTGTTGCTACGACAACCTCATTTATAGTAGTGATACTTTTGATTATACGTGGTGTAGGTATATACGCGATCCCAATAAGCACGATTGTCAGTTCATTAATTCTCATTGTAGGAAATATAATTTATACAATATATAGAAGCAATAAAGAAGCAATAAAGTTAAAATATTCATTTGGATATTCTTTTTTGTTATTAAAACTTGCAAGTTATAATGCTATTGGACGATTAGGGAATATTTTGACAACTAAAATTGATGCATTTATCACTGCAAGGTATATAGGTATTGAATTTGTTCCAATATTAGAACTTACCAAAAAAGGACCGGAGCTTTCTAAAATGTTCTTAGAACGGCCGGTTGTCGCGTTTCAACCCGCATTCACTCACTCTTGGAATAGTAACGAAAAGGCAAGGGCGGTCAATTACTTCTTAAAATTACTAAGAATAATTATTTGGTTTTCAGGATTGCTTTTTATTGGATTTTTGATATTAAATAGTGTTTTTGTCAAATTATGGGCTGGGGATAATCTGTTCGCAGGCAATACAGTTAATTTATTTATATGCATAGGGATTGTACTTTCACTTGTTGTAAATATTTTTTCTAAAATACTTTTTTCAATTGGAAGAATTAAACTAACAAGTTACTTATTATTTATGCAAAGTATGATAACAGGAATAAGTATCTATTTAGGTGGTAAGTATTTTGGGATGCTTGGATTAGTCGTTGGCAACGTAATTGCGTATACCATTTATTCTCTTTGGTTGTTTCCAATGAAAACGTTTAACATTATGATGTTGACAAAGCGTGCTGGTGATTTATTATATGAAATATTAAAGGTAAGTCTTATAATTATTATTATCTATTATTTATTCTCCCATGTAGAATTACAATACACCTGGGGTTGGTTTATTGGTTATTTGGTTTTAATTATGTCATGTTATTGCATACTGTTATATATATTTTCTATGTCATTTAGAAATGAAATATCGAATGTAGTTATTCAATTAATAAAAATCATAAAATTTAAAAATTAAATCTACAGGGAAAATTATGCAAACATCTTGCCCAATTAAAAATATTATTACATATCTTGTGAAAATATTGAATTCATTTGGTTTTGATGTAATAAAACATTACAATTCTATTGTATTATTTGCGCCATACGTTAAATCATTTATATTGTTTTATAAGCAGAAAAAATACTCAACCATGAATTTTAAAATTGGCTCTTTTTATCCATGTCTAGGTGAGATATCTTTGAAGAGTGGTAGTGTCGCTGGACATTATTTTTTACAAGATTTATTTGTCGCAAGTCAAATTTATGGTAAAAACCCTCGGGTACACTTTGATGTTGGATCAAGAGTTGATGGTTTTGTCGCGCATGTTGCTTCTTTTAGAGAGATATTTGTAATTGACATTCGACCTTTGAATAACAGCATTAATAACATATCATTTAGAAAAGGTGATTTAATGGGTCAGTTACCAAAGAATTTAGTTAATTCATGTGATTCCCTCTCTTGTTTGCATGCGTTGGAACATTTTGGTTTAGGCCGGTATGGAGATAATATAAGATGGGATGGCCATGTGTTGGGATTAAATAATTTGTATAAAATGTTAAAGGTTGGGGGCCATTTATATTTATCGGTTCCAATCGGAACACAACGGATAGAATTTAATGCACATAGAGTATTTTCAATGAAGTATATTTTAGAATTAATTGAAAACAAATATATTTTAGAAGACTTCTCATTCATTGATGATGCTGGAGTTCTAAAACAAAGCGTCATTCTAGAAAATACTAATATAATTAACAATTTGGGATGTACTTTTGGTTGTGGCATTTTTACTTTGAAAAAAAGTTAACAATTGAAATGGGAAAATAGCTTGTTTGTCAATATAATAATTGTCTTAATATTACTAAATATATTCGTTGATCCTAAATTGTTATTTGTTTTCATGTCACACCATGAGGCTTAGTGTTTTTTGCCATGGTTTTTTTTGCTGTGACCAAGGTTTCTCAACCCTCAACATTATGACATGGATTTTTAGTATCCTTTTACCACA
>JABMPH010000183.1 GCA_013203805.1 Bacteroidota bacterium
ATTATAGAAAATGGTGCAAAGGGTTATTTCAATAAAATTTGAAATAGCCCTTTTTTATTGATTATTAGGCTTAATGGACAAAAAAATAATACTCGCGATTTGTATTGACCATTTTTTCAGTTTCTTATCAATTATATTATAGATAATTAGGAAGATGGGGAGAAATACAGTTAGAAATAAACTTGTGCTAAAATCCTTTCATATAGCAAATATATGAACAAATGACAATTTTTTAAACAATTAGAGTGACTAAAAAATGAAGTAAGAGACTATTAAATTTTAAGGAATTTGGTAACACTAAAACCACCAGAGTATACTATCTTAACAATGTAAAAATTTGGCACTAACGATTCTACATCAATTATGACATCTTCGTTTTTTTGAATTCGACTTAAACTTACTTCCTTAACTTCTTTTCCTGTTGATGTAGTAATTGTTATGCTAATATTCTCGTTTATAGTAATCAAAGGTTTTAAAAAAATAATATTTCTTGCCGGATTTGGGGCTAAGGTGAATAGTTTTTGCCTCAAGGATTTCTCATAAATATTATCATATAGTATTTCAATACTAAAAGTATCAGTAGTTATGGTTTCGCAATTATTTGATACTTGACAGAAATAAATATCCTCATCAGAGGATTTAATATTTTCTAAAATTAATAAGCTATCAACCGTGAATTCGATTTCACTATCTCCTTTGAACCATTGATATGTTACAGGAATATTACAAGATACATTAATCTCCAAAATTAATGTATCTCCAAGTTTAACAGATTTGTCAGTAGGTTGGTATATTATTCCAATATTTTCTAAACAACCATAACTGTCAGTCTTAACTATCCATCCTTTACTAGGTGTATAATTATCAAGTTTTCTGGCCTCACCAGAAGCTATAATAGCTTGGTCAGATGTAATAATACAGTTATTTAGCCCGAACATTTCATAAGATACATCAGTTGGTTTGAAGTACTTTAATGATAAACTATCACCATTATCAAGCGTGTGAAATATCCAGCCCATATCTAAATATATGCCTTGCCCACTTATTAATAATCTATTATTTTTCATTTGATCGATGGAGGTTACCCAATAAATCTTATCTGCTTCTCCATATTTCTTTTCCCAAAGAATATTATAGGTACTATCCAATTTAAATATTGCAATTTTATTTTCCCTTCTATCTCCCCACCACGCAATTTTAGTTGTTAATTCATATGCTCCTATAATATTACTGTCGTTGCTATATGACAAAACAGTTCCTCTGTCCTTATAAGGCCCGCCCAAGTATTTAGTCCATAGTAAATTGCCAGACTTATCAAACCTGTATATATTAGCAGTGCCATAATAATAATCATGTCCGTTACTGCTACTTCCTCCGATTAAAAATCCACTATCTGGTAAAACTAGGCCTGAGTTTAAATAAACGTAATTTGTTGTTGTGTTAAATCCAATCGTTTTCCCCCATAATTTATTTCCAATACTATCAGTTTTTATTAACAACCCCATTATTCCGGCACCACCAATTATGAGATATCCACCATCATGTGTCTTAAGTATTTTTTTTCCAACCGATGATATTTCTGGATTTTCATTTAATATATATGAATACTCCCAAATGATATCACCATCACTGTTAATCTTAATAAAAAATGGTTTGAAAATCGTTCCTGTCGAATCTGTATAATACTTTGAACCTGTTGCAACAAATTCATTATTACCAGCACTGATAAGATCATATCCAAAATAGTTAGTGTCAATACTTCCCAATTCCAATTGCCATGTAATGCTATCAATATTTTGAAAGGTATTCGAAATTACAAATCTATAGGTAGTATCAGTATAAGCATTTCCATAAATTATAGTGTAACTACCACTCTCTACAATACCATTAATAAGTTGATTATGTGATGTGTCTACTGAATGAAATAATCGGTTATAAGTCTCTACAGGTTCATTTTGTGAATATATACCAAAACTTATTGTACATAGATACACAATAAGAAAAAATTGCGTCTTTTTCATTTTTGAGTTTATTTAATATTATTCAATCTATATCTCGTTATTTATAACCAAGGCAAAATAATCATTACCGATATCGGTATAACCATGCTCATACACAAAATAATACATTCTATTATCTTTTGTTTTATAGATATTTGAAAAATACTTAAAATTAAACCCTTTCGAAATCATATCTTGCTTTTTTACCTTTGCTTTTCCAACAGGATTTAGATCTCGTAATATGTTTCTGTTTTTTTTAAGGATGGCATTTACATTTCGTATAAGTGCCGAATCCTCTCTGTTTTCCTTGTTGTGATAATTATTACGGCATTGATCGTTACAGAATTTTTTATCAACTCTGCCCATTAGCTTAGTTCCGCAATCGAGACAAAAATTATCCATTGGGTTGTTTTTTCATCAAAGGTAATAAACTCGGATTAAATGGGGAGACTATAGTACAAAAAAAAGTAAGGCTCCTTCCGATCAGTTGATCAGAAGGAGCCTGTTAGTATTCTTTAGTAGTAGTTAGAATGAATACCAAAAACATCAAAATGCGCTGATAAATCTTCATCTTTATAGTTTTATCTTCTTGAAAAGATATTTCCGTAGCTTTGGCTTTGCAATTATTTTTTCAGTTCGCTAAAACTAAAAATCTATTGATTTATTAAGCTCATTATGAAATTTAATTGGTATAATTTATGATACTTGATGTTATCTTACAATTAGTTTTTGTGAGTGAGACTTACCCTCGTAAGTAGTTTGTACAAAGTATAATCCAGCTTTGTAAGATGAAACATCAATATCAATACCTTTATTTAATATGTTGGTTCTATTTATCATGCGACCACTTATGTCGATTATCATTATCTCAGATCCAGTGGGAGCCGAAATGGTTATGGAATTAATGGCAGGATTTGGAAATACTGATATCGATTGCTCCAATAGTCTATCGGTAATATCATCAAGTATATCAACAACAAACCCATTCATTAGCATAACATTGTTAACATAAACATCATAGCTGCCTATTTCAATGTCGATGGGGATACTTACATTAACTGTAAGTAACTCATCGCTACTAACAACAATATCTTTACCTTCAAACATAACTGTATTGTTGTCATGATTCACAAAAAAAACCTCATCTACGCCTGCTGTCCAGCCAGTATTCTCGCCACTTATTGTAATTTCACCTTCAAATCCTTGTTGAGCATGATCAGGGTCAACAGAGGTTATTTGAGGCATAGGCGTATAAAGTTGAACAGAAATCTCCGATTTATATATTACATCACCACTGGTATTTCCATTACCATTGGCAGCATTATAAGCAGCATTAAACTTCACACTTGCAGGAGAAGGATCTGGGGCAGTCCAATTCATTGACCACGTATTCATATTCCCTGTTGGAGTATTACCCGCTGAAGTATGAGTAACTGACTTATTAGCATTTGCAAGTTTCGTTCGTGTGGCTTCTGTAATAGTTAATAGCCCTGTTTTGTTACCGAACATATCCTCCGCAGTTAATTCGAAACCAAATTTAACAACGCCTGTGTGTGTACCGGTTGCAACTATAGTATATGTTTCGCCGGGAGTATATCCCTCCATTGGGATATCAGTTGTTATCCAACCACCTTGGGATATTGCCGTACCATTATGACAATCGGTACATGTATTTCCACCATCACCCATTGAGCCTGTCTTACCACCAGGACTTCCGCTACTATAGCTATATAGGATTAATATTGTTGGAAGAGCAATTATTGCAAACAAATTGTAAAGCTTTTTCATTTTTATTCTTATTTAGATTAATTAAAAATAACGGTTTGTAATTGCAAAAATAATAAGGTAATTTGGAGAATCAAAGATATTGTTGTTATTTAACATAATTTAACAATTATAGTTATATAGCTAAAGGTGAGATGATATTGAAATATTTGTGATTATGGTTATGTACTATAAATAATTAAACCTTTAATGTTAGAAACCCCTTTGTCGAAATAAAATCTTTTTCTCTTATTCTGATAATATATACACCGTTATTCTGATTTGATAAATCAATTACTTGACCATTGTAATTTTCAAATTTAGAAATCATACTACCTGAAACAGTATAAACTGAATACTTGCATTATTAACTCAGTTATTAGAAAATATTAGGAGGAACCTTTTTTCTAACTTACTTTCGATAGTGCAAATTAACGACTAGGGTAAATAAATAATTAGCAGGTGATTTAATCGCTGCCGGATTAAATATAGTACGTCTCAATATGCTTTTCTATGTAAATACTTTGCTGTACAGCCACCAATACATTTGAGTTAATTTCTCAGGTGATATTTTTTCAGGCTGTGGCACATAACATATTTTCAAAAGGTTGTGCAAATTATTTACGTGGCAGGGCGGTGCGGGGTCTATCGACATTAAATGGGGCATGCTGCCCCTTTTAGATCCCCTGCTTCCTGTTATAACTAAATAGTTATAACCGGCTTATAGGAATTTAAAATCAACTTCATTTTCTGTGCCGAAAACGAAGCAAAAGAGCCTGGATCTTGATTAAGATCCACAAAAAATTACTTTCTGGTCTTTTTTGGAAAAAGAAAGAAAGTAACCAAAGAAAGAAAAACTGTTGATAGTTGGCTTTTTTTAGCGAGCAACCAATGAGCATGACTAAGAAGCGAGGGTTATTCAATTGCTTTGATCTTTTTGTCTACGTTTATACTCCTTAATTTAACTCGTTCCAGTTTAGTGTAACTAGTTATTATGAATGTTACGAAAATTTTTGCATATTTGAAATTATTAACGATGGTAACATTATTCACTGCTAATGACAACTCTACAGAATACAGTATAGAATCAAGTTATAAGAAATTCTATTGCAAATGTCACTTACATGAATAATAGAATTATAAATTGTAAGTATTTGTATATCAATGCATTTAAAAATTAGTGATAAATAGGGAATAAATATACAGTACCTTTACACATCCTGCGTAGCCAATGCTTGAGTCGTCTCAAAAATATTGTTTGAAAAAGCGGCATAAAATGAATATATGACTTATAGCTGTATTTAGGACTATACTTTTCAATAATAGCAAAAACTTTACTATGAACATTCAGGATAAAACCAAGGAAGAACTCATAATCAAGTTGAAGGAATTACAACAAGAGAATGATTCATTAAAAGCATTAAAGGAAAAACTTGAAACCGAATTACTCAAAACAAGAGAAAATAAAGTAGAAAATACAGATAGGTTTCGCTCAATCATTGAAAATACGCAAGCCGGATATTTCTTTGTTGACAATGATGGATTATTTCAAGATGTTAATACAGCCTGGTTAAAATTATACAAGTATGAGAGTAAAGATGAAGTAATAGGAAAACATTTTACACAGTTTCAAAATATTGATGATATAGAAAATGCGAAAGAAGTTGTAAAATGTATCAGAAAAGGCAATCAGAATTACACAACAAACGAATTTAGCCGAAAATGTAAAGATGGTTCGATAGGGTATCATACATTTTCAGCTCATTCTGTATATTCAAAAAATGAAATTATTGGAATTGAAGGTTTTATAATTGATATCGCAAATCAAAAATCAGCAGAAAATGAACTTAAAAAAGCCAAGGAAAAAGCGCAACTAAATGAAGCCCGATTAATTGACGCACAATCAGTTGCAAAAGTTGGAAACTGGGAAACAAATTTACTGACCATGGAAGTTTTATGGTCAGAAGAAACATATAAAATATTCGAACTCGATAGTGAAAAATTTCAAAATTCACATCCTTCATTTCTTAAATATGTTCACCATGACGATATCGAGAGAATTGAATCTGCTTTCGCAAAATCTTTCTCTACAACAAATTACCATAGTGTGCAACACCGCATAATAACACCTTCCAATAAAAGTAAACATGTCGGAGATGCAACTACCTGCAGAAATACTCGAAAAAGCAGTAAAAGAAGATCCTGTACTAACTCCTGCCGACTTGCCAATTTCTGCAAATGTGGGAATACCGGCAG
>JABMPH010000184.1 GCA_013203805.1 Bacteroidota bacterium
CCGTTGAGGATGCTTCAACAGACAATAGTTTGCAAGTATTGAAGAGGTATCAGGAAAAAGAAACAAGGTTAAAAATTATTGAGCATGGAGTTAATAAGAAACTATCAATTGCAAGGTCAACTGGGATGAAAGCATCGCGTGGTGATTATATCATGCATGTTGATTCAGATGATTGGTTATTACCGAATGCATTTGAAAATCTTTATGAAAAATGTGTTGAGTGTGATGCAGATGTAATTGTATTTAATCATGTTAAAGAAAATAATAACGGGAAAAGAGTCTATATTAATAGTGTAAAAAAAGGTTTAATTACTTCAGATAAGCTAAAAGTTCAACCGCATTTTTTTGGAGCACCTTGGAACAAAATTGTTAAGAGATATTTGGTCGAAAATATGATTTTCGGACAAGTTGGATTAAATAATACGGAAGATTTGCTTTATGCCTCTGAGATTCTTCTTAAAGCAAAAAGAATATGCTTATCACCTGAGAGTTATTATACCTATTTTGTAAATACCGATTCGTTAACAAATATGGTTAAATCGGAACAATATATACAAAATCAAATTATTATATTGAAACAACTTCAAAATATTATTTATAATAATAAAACGAATTTAAAACTTACGTATAATATTTTAAATTATTTTGAAAAATGGATTTACTTGGAGTTTGCAAGAATTCAATTTTGGAATAAAGAAAAATTGATTTATAATGAGACAATTGTTAAAGAGCTTTCTCGATTTGCTATTATGTCTAAGTCTCGGATAAGAAGGTTAAAATTAGCATTAAGATTCAAATACATTAATCTAATTGAGGTTTCTATGCGTTTTGGATTTCTAATGTCTTTAGGGATAATTAGAAGAAGTTTAAGAAATAAGCTTTAACCTCTTATAAAATGACAGATAAAAGTAAATAATATTTATGTGTGGAATTTGCGGCTTTATTGATTTTAAGTCAAATAGTGATAATGATGTTTTGAATAAAATGGTATCTGCCTTACATCACAGAGGCCCCGATGACAGAGGAAGTGATATTTTTTCATTTGATAATGCATTAGTTGGTTTAGGGCAAACACGTTTATCAATTCTAGATCTGTCACCTGCCGGTCATCAACCAATGCATTATGAGCAATTAAGTATTGTGCTGAATGGTGAAATCTATAATTTTAAAGATATAAAAAAAGAACTAAGTGAATTAGGGCATAAATTTAAATCTGAATCTGATACTGAAGTTGTTTTACATTCATTTGCTGAATGGGGAATAGATTGTGTTTCAAAATTTATTGGAATGTTTGCATTTGCAATATTCAATAAAAAAACGTTTGAAGTAAGTTTTATAAGAGATAGGGCAGGAGTAAAGCCGCTTTACTATTATTGGGAAGATGGATTATTTTTATATGCGTCTGAGTTAAAAGCTTTTCATGCGCATCCTCGTTTCAAAAAGAAAATCAATATAAATGCAGTTCATCAATATATGGATTATGGATTTATCCCTTCACCTTACTGTATATTCGAAAACTGCAAAAAACTTAATCCAGGGCATATACTTAGATTTAGTATAGAAAAGAAGGCTTTTGATATCTCTAAATATTGGGATGTAAATGATTCCTACAGATTACCTAAATCAAAAGTTTCATATATTGACGCTAAAAATGAAGTTGAAAAGCTATTACAATCAGCATTCGAATATCGAATGGTTTCGGATGTTCCTGTTGGGGTTTTTTTAAGTGGTGGTTATGATTCAACCGCAGTAACAGCATTACTACAGAGTAATAGAACTAAAAAATTAAAAACTTTCACTATTGGTTTTGAAGAAGGTAACAATGAAGCGCCATTTGCAAAAGAAATAGCAAAACACATCGGAACTGATCATACAGAATACTATTGCACAACCAAAGAGGCTCAGGAAATCATTCCAGACCTAACCTACTATTATGACGAGCCGTTTGCTGATAGCTCTGCTATTCCAACAATTTTAGTGAGTAAATTGGCTAAAGAAAGCGTTACGGTTGCTTTATCTGCAGATGCAGGAGATGAAATATTTGCAGGATATAATTATTATGAGAAATTGCAAAATAATTTAGCACTGATAGCAAAAATTCCTAATCTATTTCGAAGTCCTTTAGGCCATTTGTTTCATTATGCTAGCACATTTAATACCCCCTTTAAATTAAAAAATAAACTTGATGTTTTGTCTGTGGTTTTAAAATCAGATCCCACACAGTACGCACAATCCTTTCAACATAGATTTTTTACGATTAGTGAAGAAATTAAGAATAAATTATTTAAGAATCTTTTCCAAGACTCGAAAACAATATTTAATAATGATTATTCAGCCTTTGAGGATAATTTATCAATAGCTTTAGCTAACGATTATAGCATTTATTTACAAAATGACATTCTAACAAAAGTGGATAGAGCAACTATGTCTGTTTCGCTTGAAGGTAGAGAGCCTTTCTTAGATCATCGAATAATTGAATATGTTGCACAATTGCCGAGAGAATATAAATTTGGAACAACACCAAAGAGAATTCTTAAAGACATAGTCCATAAATATATACCTATTCAATTAATGGATCGGCCAAAAACAGGTTTTACAATATCTGTTAACGCTTGGTTGAAAAACGATTTAGCTTATTTACTTGAAGAATATCTAAATCCTAAAAAGATTGATGAGGTGGGGTTGTTTCAGTCAAAGTATGTGCGAAAACTATTACTAGATTTTTATTCTGGGAGGTTGCACGATCAGTCGGTAATATGGAAATTACTTCAATTTCAAATGTGGTATGATAAATGGATGAAATAGTTTTAAATAAATCCTTAAGTTATGATAACTGATAAAAAAACATATAAGTCATATTGGTTAGCAGACAGATTAGCCAATTCAAGTCCAATAAAAGTTAGTATAATTAACAAATTTAGAAAATTGCTATTCCCTGATTATATAATCCAGTTTCTTTATTTGCTTAGGAAGACTGAATATAGTAAAAATTGCAAAAATGGAGTGTTTGGGAAATTATCATACTTTTATTTTTTAAGAAGATTCAGAAAATTGAGTGTAAAACTTAGCTTCTCGATTCCGATTAATGTATTTGGACCAGGTTTATCGATTCCACATTATGGAACAATAATAGTAAATCCAGCATCAAAAGTTGGGAAAAACTGCAGGTTGCATGCTTGTGTAAATATTGGGGCATCAGGAGGATCTTCAATTTCGCCAATACTTGGAGATAATATTTATATTGGACCAGGTGCTATTATATTTGGAGATATTGTTGTAGCTGATAATGTAACTATAGCAGCAAACTCAACAATAAATAAGAGCATTAGAGTTCCTAATATTACAGTCGGGGGTACCC
>JABMPH010000185.1 GCA_013203805.1 Bacteroidota bacterium
AGATAAAGCACCCCCCCTCTGCGCTCATCATTTGAACTTATAGTCAATTTGTTTTTATAAATATTTGCCAGCGAATTCGGGCTATTAAATTTAAAAGAGTATTTTCCATAACCACCAAGAAAATTCTCCGGGTTTTTAAGTTGAATGGTAAAATTGAATGGTATTGAATTGAAGGCTTCCCCATATTTTAAGGTTTCACGGATTTCATACTGATCGTCTACAAAAACCTCATATTCTGTTTCAGATACAGGTCTGATCTCAACCGAATATCCATATAAATTATTTTTTGAGCTATCCATTTCAACATAAAAAGGACAATTATTATACATTACGACTTCCTTTAAACCACTCCTTCCAATACCGGCATAACTTATCCCAAAATCAAGTTGTTGTACTGTTTTATATGCAAGCGAATAGGACTTAAGAATTTCCATTTCATTAACAGCATACCTTCTTTGTCCATAAATCTCCATACCCGGAATAACGTTTTCATAACCCGATAAACCCTTAGCGCTAGATCCTTCATTCAACAATAGACTTGCTCTTACATTGTATGTAGGCATGGTATATCGGTTTACCATAAAAGCTATAGCCAGTGCCAGAAATAATGAGGGTATAAACCAGTACCAATTTGCACGGATTAGGTAGAAGTATTTGCGGAGGTCCAGCGAGTCTTCTTCGAAGGCTTGTGGGGTATTTTGGTATTGTTGTTCCATGGGAAGAAAGTTATGGGGTTATGGAGTTATGTCTACTTGAAGATGGCTTTATAGGTATTAAAATAAAAATTAAATTTTCTTAGGAGAAAGTAATAAGCTTATATTGTTTTGGTTGATTCTCTTAAAACTTCATATCTTTCCAAAAGGTTTTTGTTATGGTATTGGAATTGTGTTAGATTATCCATACCACTTTTAATTGTTTTCTACATATATGATTAAAAGTGTTGTTGTGCTGCATTATAGCGTTATGCTGGATTTTCATTCCCCCCTGTTTGTTGAAAAATGAAATTTTCAATAGCTTTATAACTTTATTCTCTGGCAGCCCTAATTTACGGCGTCATTTCTCAATTAAACTATTTGAGGCTGATAATTAATACTACCAAACTCAAAACAGACCCAATAGCACTTACAAAAAACAAATAATCCTGTGCTGTTTCCCTGAACAAAGTGCTTTTTAAAGGCTCAACATAAATTATATCATTGGGTTGAATAAAAAATTGCTCGCTTTTTACAATGTTTTTGTCTGTGAGATCGAGGCGAAAAATTTGGTACTCCTCCTGATTTGGGCGCATAAGGACTATATTCTCACGATTGCCATTATAGGTGATATCGCCAGCAAGAGCAATGGCTTCAAGAATATTTAACTCGTAGGTTCCTTGGGTTATCATTCCTGGAGAAGCAACTTCCCCAAGCACAGCAAATTCAAAACTATGAAGTTTAACAATAACTTGCGGATCCTTCAAATAGGTATAGGCAACAGATGTAATACTGTCTTGTGCTTCATCGAGCGTTAAGCCGGCAATATAAATCTTTTTTAGTATTGGCATCTCAATATAACCCGAATCTTTCACTACAAAACCTTGTAAATACAGATTCTCGGCCTGAATATTTGAAGAATTTCCTCCCTGAGAAAATATGGGATTGAAAAGTGTATTGATTTCCTCATCCTGGGTAATGATTCTAACATATAAAATATCGGAGGGCTGCAGATGATATGCAGGTTTGTTTTTTTTGTACAATGTGTCGGATTCCTGACCGATGTCGCGGAGGATGGTGAGTTGGCGTTGTTGCGTACAAGATGCAAATGTTAGGGCAATTGCAGCTATTATCATGCTGTATTTTAGGAATTTTGTCATATTATTTGGGCTTTGATTCTGAAGATAGGGGGGTTAGAATAAGGGTGTGTTAGTGAGAATAAGTGAGTGATAGTGAGAATAAGTTAAAAAATACTATGTTTTGATTACGATTTATTTGGGTTTTTTATATTAAGGGGTGTAGATGGTAAATAAATTAAAAGTTTAAAAAATTATGGCAAAGAGAATTAGATCACATAAAGATGTTAAAATCTGGCAAATGTCAATGGATTTGGTAGATGATACTTATAAGCTTACAAAAACATTTCCCGGAGATGAGCGGTACTTTTTAACTTAACAAATGCGAAGAGCAGCAATATCTATTCCCGGCAATGTGTCTGAGGGGGCAGGGCGTGAGTCCCCAAAAGAATTTTTATATTTCCTGTTAATTTCCATAGGATCCTTATCTGAACTGGAAACACAATTTCTAATCGCACAAAGACTTAAATATGTAGATAAAATCGAAGATATTTTATCATTGTTGTCCGGTAAAACTTATAAAACCTAAAAAGATTGCCGCGCTGCGCTCGCAATGACGCTGAATGTCAATTGACTATGGCTTGGGAGGGG
>JABMPH010000018.1 GCA_013203805.1 Bacteroidota bacterium
TAGAGGGAATATTAATTCATTTCGTTCAATCCAACAATTATTTCTTTAAACTGCACAAAAAAGTTGTGTTTTGAAAATATTGAAGAAATATATGGGCTACTTTCTCAGCGAACCCTAATTAGGCTTAAAAATAGTTTACCTGGTAAAGCAGGAAAATCAGTGGTCAGGTTTTTCATGTAATCTACAATTACTTCATCGCCTCTTCCTTCCAATTGCTTCATTTTCTCAAAGTCGTCATTATCCATTGCCATCAGGATATTTATGGCAAGACTTAACCATAGCGGACTTGAGGTAGCATTTTTTCCGTCATCTCCCTTCTTCTTAAGAATAACAGATTCTACCTTGAGTGGAAGTTTTTTATGCTTTTGGTTACAAAGTAAAGTAAGCATCTGTTTTGCTTCCTCAGAAGTAAAGAAATCAATACTTTTTATTGTTAGTTCACTATGATATTCTTCAGCTTTTTTTTCAGTGTGGGTAATGGCAGTGCAAAGCATTCTTACATTTCCCGGCATTACAGAAGGTAGCCAGGTCATATACTTCGCTCGCTGGGTAGGTTCGAAACGGTCTAATGCATCAATCAATAATACTACTTGTGTTTTTTCAGCCACGGTAAACAGCAACTCTTTGAATCTCTCCTGTAATTTTTCTATATCAGGTTTTAGTTTATCATTCTGCTCTTCTACTGAGTTTTGTATCAAATTATCAACGGGTACTACTTTTTCTTGCGGCTTAATTTCAACATATTCAATGCCAAGAAAATCGCTTAATTGAATATTCCATATTTGCAATAGTTCAATTATGTTTCGTGATTTTGCTGATAGACCTGCCGAATGGGAAAGGATAAAACAATCTTCTTTACGCATCATTTTGTTAACCATTGAAAATACAGCACTTTTCCCTGATCCGCTTTCACCAGTAAGGATAAGTCCCCAGTTATTTGGATCTGCTTTCAATAGTTGGGTTTTTAGTTCTGTAAGCAGTTTTTCTCGCCCACAGAAGTTTGTTGTATGGTTTTCAATAAATCCATCCAGCAAAGCCAGTTCTTTTTCCTGCCAGTTTTTGGGAGTACTACCTTTGGTATATTGTGCCTGGGCAAAACAATCACGGATAATATCTTCATATACCAAAGCTCCCCAGTCTTTCAGATTTATCACCTTCTCTTTTTCAGCATCCCAGTCTACAGTATAGCTCTTTACTTTGTTTTTTATTTCTTTTTTGGCGAAATGAGACAATATGGAAGACTTCAATTTATCAAGTGCATCGCTTCGTTCTTTTTTCTCTTCTATAGGATGATTTGGATTGTGAACATCGCTGAACATTGCAGCTCTTTCGGGAGTGAATTTTGTATAATCAAGTGGGTTTCTAAGGTAAAATACACTACGTATAAGTTGTTGATTGGTTGCTAATACACCAAATTCAATTTCAAGTGCAGTCACACTTTTACCTTTGTTGTGCGAAATATGATCCATCCCCTTTGTTGCATCATCCATACGCTTTTCAGGAGGGATCCATCCATAGCGATCGCCCAATAAGCAGATAAAGAATGGTTTGCAACGTTCTATTTCATCCAAACAAACTTTTAGTACTGTTACTTCACGCTCATCTTCCTGCTCAATGGAAGTAGTATCCAATCCCCACCGTAAATCAACTATCTCAAGTTTAATGCGTTGTTTTTGTAGTTCTTCTTTTACTTTAGGGAGTACGATATTTTTTAGATGATCTCTCTCTGCCTGCATGTCGGCAAAGGTGCTGCTGATAAAAATAGAGAAGGTTCTCCATGGTGCAAATTTTGACATAATGGGCTGTTTTATTTTGAGTTCTTATTGTTATCTGTCAATGTCATCAATCAATTCTGAGTCAGCTTGAGCTAGTTCATCCTTTCCCATCGACCTGTAAACTCTTTCCCTTACATATAGTGCTAATTTATATATACCGTCTTCATTGAGTACTTTGTTACAATCACAAAGTGCTTTATCAAGTTTGCCCAGCTTTTGTAATGCATCTGCCCGTCCAGATAGAAGTAAGTTGTTTTCAGGATCTAGTTTTACAGCTATATCTAAATCAATCAATGCTTTACGTTTGCTGCCATAATCTAAAATAAGATTGCCTCGGCAGTAGTAGAATAACCCTTCTTTGTCGTTTAGTTCAATTGATTTGTTGAAATCAGCCAAAGCCAGTTTTCTTTTCCCTAGTTGCTTGTATGCATTTCCTCGTTCATAATAGCTCCAACTTCTCTTGGGGTAAAGTTTTAAATATGCAGTGGTTCTTTCTATGATTTCATCATCGGTTTCTTCCCTTAAGGTTTCTTTTAATATGCCGCTTTCATAAATAAACATACTAAGTAATTGACTGCCAGGTTTTGCTTTGATATCAGGAAAGCCATTATGTTCGATTATTTCAGCTAAAAAGCTATCAAAATTATCAAAAATCTGAACATATGTACTCATATCACTGATATCAGGTGAGATGAACACAGGTGATTCTTTTGCAAGTCCTTTTTGTGAAACAAGCATTATGGTTTCCTGCTTAGGAGTGCTACATATGGGGATTATTGGAAAGAAATCTTTAACTTCATTTGAAATAAGTTTACATTCATATTTCAGGTCTGAGTATTCATTACTAAGTTCATCCAGAGTATGAAAATAGTAGCTGCTCCACTTCGGGCCATCAGGTTCCCAATCGGTCATGTCAGTATAGTAACTTTCCTCGTATTCCAGTATCATGCCACCATTGAAACCTGCCATAAACTTTTTGTATGATTCGGGAAAAACTACTCCATGAGCTTTCTCGAATGTTTCAATTATTTCTTTATCCAGTAGGCCATTGAATTTATACTTAGGTGCTCCTTGTCGGCGCTTTTCCTCCAGCTTTTTAATGTTTGACAATATGTGAGTCATGGTAGAGTGTTAATTAGGTATAATTACACTGTTAATCATCAATTTCTTCATTCATGTCATTGATTAGATTTTCCATTTTCAGAGCATCATCACTATACTCCCCATTGGTTTCAACATATATACTATGGGCTATTTTAAAATTGGATAAAGCTTTCTTGACATGGAATTTTGATTGATATGCTAATCCCATATGGTAATAAACATCTGCGACATCTTTATGTTCATCTCCAAATACATACCTTCGTATCTCAAGGGCATTTTCGAGATAGATTATTGCATTATCATATTGGCTGTTATAATAATAATCCTTTGCCAAATCAAAACTAATCGCTGCAACACCCTCATTATGATCATCATCTTCATTCAAGAGTTTTTGTAGCTCAAGTGCTTTGATATGATTTGTGATTGCAAGCTCGTAACTACAATCCATATAATAATCCTGGCCTAATTGATAATAGGATATTACTACATCCACATCATCTTCTCCAAAACATACAATGCGTATTGCAAGGGCTTTTTTATGGTTTTCAATAGCGTTTTCATATTGGCTATTCATATAATAATTCGTACCAAGCTCGTAATAACAATCGCCTACTTCTTCATGCTCTTCCCCGAGTTCCTTTATTTTTGATTTGAGATCTTTTTTGTTTTTTATTATTGCTTCTTCATACTCTTTAAGTACTTTATTTGGAGAAGGATGAAGACGCTGTATCTCCTTGTTAGCAACTATAATGGATGATGAAGATATCGTTTGTTGACGGATGCCGGTGGATTTTTGGGAGGGTGACGATGGAGCCGTACCCTTTATTGTATTCGAAGTAAGTTTTGAAATCTCATACAATATCTTTTCTCTTATAATTGATGATTTTATACCAATTTCCTTAAGCTCCTTAGATGTTGTTATTCTAGACAAACTATCAAATGTAAACCCGTTTTTCTTAAAAAGTTTAGAGTATTTCCCTAAACCTAATTCTTCTAACCAGCTATCGATCTTCATCTTATTAATAACTTTTATTTTCTATCTATCAACTTCTGTACTTCAAGTTAGTCGGGGTGCAATCTTGGTATTTCATCATCTTTGGGTGAAGGTCTTTTTCTTCTCCTTCTGGTAATCTTAGGTCTTTTCCTCACCATATCAGGAGTTTTCGCAGTTGCAAACTTAATTGAAGTACTGTTGTTATCATCTTCTTCCCAGTTAAGCAAATCAGTTTTAAATTCTTTAAATCCTCCTGAAAGTATTGTACCTGCAGTTTCATCACCCTCTTCATCCTCATAGTTTCTATTCCTTCGACGCCTCCTTTTAGATGAAAAGAAAAGCAACCACACAATTTTAATAACTAAATAAACTATCGCTACAAAAATGATTATCGATAAAGTAATTACAGTTAGGTTAGCCATTATCAGGCACAACATGCTGTAAATAGTTATTCGTATTGGAGCATATTTACCATGCATATTGATGCTTTCAATGCAAATTAGAGCAAAAAGGGCAATGTATAGCAATGTTATTATATTCATGAAATTCACAAAAGTGCCTGATGTAAATATTCCAATTATCCCTTTATCTTGTAAAAACCCCAGCGAATAATATGAATATACTGCCGATCTGTTACTGAGTGTAGCTATGAAAACTAGAATAGAAATAAATGAAGATGTTTTAAGTGCCCACCAGTTTTTAGTAAAATAGCTTTCATGACCAAGTACCATTGCGTAAAAATACTCCGGGATTACACCAATTGAAAAAGGTATTCTATAATACAATTGAAATCCGTTGTATGACGAATTGTTTTTGTTAGAAAAATACTCATCAAGCCTTCTGGCTCCAATTAGTCCGTATCTGGCCGAAACAGCAAGTAGAAATACAGAAACGGCAAATACAATTATTGATATCAGAAAACTCATCATAATACTATTTAATTGTCAAACGTTTTTTCCAAAAGAACAAGAAGTATATTATTATACCAATTGCAAATAGTGTGGCTAGAAATAGCCCTGTTAATAATCCCGCATAGAAATAAGCTATTGATAAAATTAGCCAAATTCCAAAACGAAGTAGCCCATAACTAGTACCAAAGTGTTTAATACTTTCTATAAGTAATCGTACAATTATTATGAGTGCAAAAATTGCAATTGTTATTTCAGGCCAACTCCAATTATTGGGCATTATGGTTAGTTCACCCGGTAGAAATACACCAAAAATAAAAACCAACAACCCAACTCCCAATCCTGATAATAGAGGCCACGGTTTACCTTCCCATTTTCCATTAATACTTTGTAATCTGTTAATTTGTAAGTCAATTAAACAGGAATATTTCTGAACCAAAAACATTACAATGAAAACAATAAAGGTGATGATATAGATGCACCATTCGCTGTTTAAGAAGTTAGTATTCGAGTTTGCAATTGTGTCCATAATTATCTTGTTATTATCATGATAAAAGCAAAAGGTTCTTTATATCAAATTCTTCGTTCGATTTTATGCACTTTGTAGTACCTGACTTAATAGTGTAATTGTAAATATTGTAAGTAGGAACCACCCCACAATACCTTCAATTATTGAAAGATACATTGCAAACCACTCATCTTCTTCAGGTAAAGCTCCAAACCCAATAACCACAAAACTGTTTAAACTTAATAAAAGTGAATTGAAAAATTTAACAATAATTACATATATCAAGAACAAAATTGAAATAAGTAATAATAATGCCCCTGACCAAAATTTCTTAGATTTTGATTCAATCTTATTCCAACTCCCTGGATGAAAGTTAAAAAACTTTATTAATCCGGGAATTATATCATAACGGAATTTACCCAAGAAGTGCAAAGGTCCACCGAATAGCTTTAGTATACGTGGCATTTCTTTGCCTTCTTTCTGATATTTTTTACGTAATTCCTGTATGTCGTTATTGTCGAGAGTTATTTCATTTGTAAAAACAGAATCGATTGGTTCATTGGTTGTGATATATTTTGAAAAACGATTGAATTGAAGTAGATAATACCTGTAATTCATACCATCCCACCTTGAAAATGAAAACATATATAATACTGTAAAACCCAGTATTACCCATAGTGATTGTATTAATGACTTACCAGGATTTGTTGCATAGTCGGAGAAAAACCTTAGGAATACATTTAGTTTGTAGTTGATTAAATTGTTTAGGGATGGGTTAGTTTTTTGAGTAAAGGCCTGCTTTCTTGTTTCAATATCTTTTATCTCCACATATGAACTGTTTGCCGAGTTAATATCACCCCTGTTGTGATACAAAGTATTGAACTTCGTATAAGCACTCATTAAATCATTATATTTCAAATTGTCAGTAAGCTCCGTGTCGGTTTTTGCCTGATAGGGTATAACAAGTTCAGATTCTTCCGTATAGAAAATTGAAAATTTTTCTCCACCCAAATTATACCAAGGAACGTTTGTATTTGTTTCCGGGAAATCGAAATTGAGGATTCCAATATAATCTTCTACAATTAATGAATCAATGAGTAATGATTTAGCTACTTCGGCATAACTTAAATTAATGGTTTGTAATTGATTGTTAATCATTATTAATTCACCAATTTCAGCAGCTTCAAGATTAATTGAAAAAACATTGGTTAATTTTTTGTTATCGAATATATTCGAAGTTATTTCGAGATAATCAACTGTTTTGTCGGAGATAATGAGCTGATAATGATTTTTTTCTTCATCACGATTTGAGAATTTGTCGGGATTAACGATAAACCTGCAATCATCGATGGCAACATTAATTACCGGAATATCAATCCACAAGCCTGTATTGAAGACATTTTGCCTAAAACTTATATTATTGATTGGGAATGCATTGCCAAAAAATTTGACATCATCATAAAAAATGCAATTTTCGATGATGAACGGGTATTTCCCAATGTGTGTTATGTAATTAAATTCGATCGGACTAAAAAACTCACAACCCACAATATTAAGTTTATTCAATTGCCAATCGCTGAAAACCAATGGAGATTCATCCGACAGATTAAAACTACAGTTATAGAAATATACTTTCTTCGAAATCCTTTCCTTAGGGGTTATTTTATAAACGCTATAAAATATCTTATCAATTAGGAAATTATTGTCCAACTCTGTGGAAACGATTTCATAGTCGCTAATAACAACTTCTATTTCATTTGAATTAAGTAGTTTGTCAAGGTCAGATAAGTTAATGGTTACTCTATCAACATTCTCATCAACAACTTCTTCATCAACTATTTCTTCAACAATAATTTCTTCTTCCTGAGATATTGCCGAGCAGCTAACAAATAGTAGTAAAGAACATATAATTATCTTGAAAAGATTTGCAGTCATAGGTACTAGGATTTTTAAAGCAGTTCTTTTTTGAGGTTAAGTTTTTTAACGGAATTATCTATATCAAAATTAAATAATAAATCACCTGTGTCTTTAAACAGTTTGATGGAATTCATATCTAGCCAATGACTTCCACTTCCAACATAAATTCCCGATAGAACTTCAACAAGAATATTTCCGCTCTTGTATTTAACTATCCTAATTCTTGCATCATTATCAATTTTAATTTTATCAAGTATTATAGGATTTTCCTGTGTTGTTTTGATGGTAATTATACCTTTTTCATTCTTCACAAATTTCATATTGGAAAGGTTGGTATAAATGCTTGAGGCATAACTTATAAATCTGTTGTTATATTTATCGAATGTTGATTTTATCTCCGAGCCTTGAATTTCTATTGTATTTGCCTTTAGCAGATTGAGTGCAGCGAATAGGCCTGCAATTGCCGATTCATATTCATTCTCCTTTAACTTAATATCGGTTTCATGAAGAGCCTCGGATATATCAAGTTCGTTGCCAATGTTATAGTTTGTGTAATCATTTGTATTCAATCCCGATGTAGCAAAGAAAGAACCTTTGATTACAGCATTTCCAAGTTCGTCAATATCAAGTCCGTAATGATTAAAATCTTCCGATTGGCTATACAACTTAGCCATGATTTTGTCACCGTTTGAATTAAATTTAGCAACAAACATAAAATCTAAACTATGATCAATCTTATCAATTCCTGCTTTTTCAACCCAATATAAATCACCATCTGGGGAGTAGCTTGCAACAAATACATCGGGTGCATCGGTCGCAGTTACTTTTGTATTTGAAAAGTTTAATTCATTCTCAAAACTTCCATAAACATATATGTTTTCGTCATTCAGTGCAATACTCATTGCCACGTCATTTCCTTGCCCGGTTGCTGAGTTTACCCAAATTGGAACTAAATCTTTATCATATTTAGCAATAAACATATCTCGGCTCTCATTTGCTGATATTAATTTATGACCATTAAAATCAGCACTTCCAATAAAGTATCCACAAACATATGTGTTGCCCTCTTTGTCTCGAATTATATCAGTCAACCTATCGGATTTAAAACCTCCATAATCATTGGTTTTTTTCCAAAGTTGCTCCGTAATTTCTGCATCAAAACTATTGGTTTCAATATTATAAATAGTGGCTTTTTTATCAGCAACTGCTGACATAACAATACCAACAGGAGCTCCATAGAAAGTAGGATCGGCAAGTATGAATACGTTGTTGTTATAACTGAATTGTGTGCCTTCAACTTCTTTACCAAAACTAATAGCTGTAGCCATATGACCTGGAAAACCAACTGCAATAACTTCCTTTTTCAGAAGTGTTTTTACCAAGTATGCGAATAATACTGAGCGATCTTCGCAGTCGGAAAATTGATAATGCAATACCTCATCAGCAAAAAAATATTTTTCGGTACCATAGGCATATTGATCAGTTTTGTAACCAAATGCTTGCTGCAAAAAACTAAGTAGCAAATTAGCCGATTCAACATCATCTTTGCCGGCCAAAAGAGGTTCAAAAGCTTTTTTTACAGATTCTTTGGTTCTATCACACACTACGGAATTGAAATAAACAACTATATCAGAAAGAGGAATTGTTTTATAAAAATTTATCATTTCTTCATCATACTCGAGTTTTACAGTGTGTTTTTTATCTTCAAATGTGAAATGATAATCTCTACTCTTTTTAATTGTGTTGGTATTAAATGGTTTTTTAATACTAACATCCATTAATATATCCGCCTCTGGGAAGTCAAAAGAATAGGTTTGTATTTCCTTACCTTTTCCATCCATTACATAATAGTTTATTCCATCTGCGTTAATGTAGTCAATATCATACATCTTATAAACAGAAGGTAGAAGAACATACATGTTATCATTGTCGAAACCAATTTTAACCCTATATCTACTCCTACTTAATAGTACCCATTGGAACGCAACTTGCATTTTATTGTTGGATGGGTACACTTTTTGACTGCACTCTTTAATAAGCTGGTAATAACCCCATTGATTAAGGTTAAGGATATTTGCAACTTCAGATACCTGATATAGAAAATGATTGTAATTAAGTTCAGCAAACTTGGTCCATAGTTGACTAATGTTTTCTGCAGATGGTTTTTCAGATTCTATTCCAATGAAATTTTTATCAAGATCAAAATACAGAGGCCAGCCAAGGAAATCAACATTAATCCTATGAACATCAAAATTAATGTCTTCAGTTTTTTTAATTCCAGGGTATGCAGGGCCTTGATAAATTATGGGAGTTGAGCCAATTTCAAAATCAAGTGTATTACCACGTATTTCGATTTCGCCCATTTCTGGTAAATCAACTGGTTTTGGTGATTCCTCTATAGTTGCTGCCTTTTCAATTTTGTGGCTTGAAAATCCATTTACTAAGTAATCCGAAAACTCTTTGTCAATTTGAGTTACAAAAGTGTCGAACTTTTGCTGGGTTTCTTTCTCAAAAGTATTGTATTCTTTTCGTATTTGCTTTTTGAAATCCTCATATGATTGGGAAAAAACAAAAGAACTCAATAATACTAGAATTACAACACAGGCAGTATTTCTTGCCGGCCTTATCATATTATTTGTTATAGGTTAAAAGTCGAGAATAGTGTCTAGCTGCTCTGATTGTATCTTCATTTTTCCCTTTAACTCTTTCTTAATAATATCCTTCGCCATATTAACTGCTTCATCATATGAGTATGCAATGGTTACAAATATTTCAGTATTTTTTCCGATTGTTTTATCAGCCTCAAATAGAGTAGAGGTTCTTCCCATTTTTGATCCAACTATTGATTTAAAAGTAGCAACTGTTTCGGTAACAGATGCGGCTTCTTCAGCATTAAGTTGGGCATTTGCAATATTCGTTTCTATTAAACCTGCCACTTCGGTTCCAATTTGACCGGCAAGGTTAACCTTTGCTACTTCATAAGCCTGAAGTTTAGCCGCAGAATGCGTTTCTCCAACGGCCCGTGCGTCTGCAACAAACCATTTTTTGTTTCCTTTGTCATCAGTTTCATAACGTTTAATCCATGTTGCTTCAATTTGTTTGTCCATTGGCATTTGCCCGGGAGCAACATTAAAACCATCTTTCTTTAATTTCTTGGCTTCTTTTCGTGCTTGCTTAATCGCTTTGTCTTTAATATCCTTTTTAATTTGTTTTTCGCTTTGAGCAATAGTTGGCATTGCAATTAATAAAGCTAATACCGTTACAAATACTGATAGTGCTTTTCTCATTTAATTGGTTTTTAAGTTAAAAACTGTTTTTGTTAAAAATTAACACCAAATATAGAAAAAATATTGGTATTGTTATAAAATTCACAATAAAAAATGTAGTTTTACAATTAATTAGTATGTAATGACGACTTTTAGAACCCAAATTCTAACCTGCAATCATTGTGAACATAGAATGTTCACATATGAACTGGGTTCATATCATGTGCATAGCTCGGAGGTATATACTGATGGTTACATTGATTATAATCCACCGATTTCATTTAATCCTCATGTACTAATTTGCAGTAATTGTTTAATGCCAATGTGGCGAGAAGATGTTAAATTTGAGGATATGGATAATAATATATCTGAAGATGAATTAGATCAAAGCAAGGATGTTTTCGATTTGGAACTAAGTAAGTTAAATTACGACTATAATATAGCTAAGTATTATTCTGAGTTGATTAAAGATGGATTTGCAAATACTGTTAGCAGGGAAATTACACTGCGAATGGAGATTTGGCATCTATTAAACAACAATTATAGGTTCGCCCACCCTAACATCTTAACCCTAGTTATTCACGGAAATTTTAAACGAGCAGTTCATTTATATAAGAATCTAAATCAAAATAAATTAGAGGATCGGCTAACTGCTGATCTTTTCAAAAAAAATATTATACGGCTAATTGACATCTTTAAGCCTGAAGATGAGGAAGAGAAGTTATTGTTGGCCGAAATGTATCGAGAGAATCGTAATTATCAGAAATCAAGAGTTTTGTTAAAAGAAATTAAACACCTAACAAAAACAAGAGCATATAGAGTAATTAATAGTGCCGCTAAGAGAAGAAAATCAAGAGTAATCAAAGTAAATTAATATGAAATACCTAAAACTAATCATTTGTCTACTATCTATTATTAATGTTAGTATATTACAATCTCAGGATGTGGAAAGTTTTATTCTTAAAGCTCCTGAAAAGCCATTTTATACCATAAAAAAAATAGGCATCCTTGAATTTGAGTGTTCCAATAATCGTAATATGAATACTATAATCACAAACTTTATTGTTACCGACTTGCTGGATCAATTCAGAGGAATTTATGATAAAGAGAGTAAATATTGGGGTCTGAAAAAAGGGAAAGAGGGTCAAACATTTATAAAAGGGGTAAAAACAGATTTTTATCAAATAATTGAACGTGATCAATTACAGAAAGTTTTGATAGAGCAAAGGCTATCATTAAGTGGTGCCATAGATGAGGGCTCGGCTGCAGAGGTTGGGCGTTTACTTGGTCTTGATATAATTATTATGGGTACGGTGAGCTATAGCAGTGTGGATGAAAAAGGGTCAAGTTTATTAGGGCTTGCCAGTTCTTCTGGCTCTAACTGTTTAACAAGAAAGGTAGTGGCTAAGGGAACAATGAAAATGGTAAGTGTTGAAACAGCTCAAATTGTGGGAACAAAATCTGCTGAAACTGAATTAAAGATCTATAAATGCGATGATCAACGATCAGGAATACCACGGCCTGAGATTATGGCCGAAACATGCATGAAACAGCTGGCTCGTGAGTTCACCGATTATTTTGCTCCTGGTTATCAATATATTGAATATGAATTTGAGAAAATTAAATTGAAGGAGTTTAAGTCGAAAGGAAAAGAAGCAATGGGATATGTTGAAAATGGCGACCTCGACAGGGGATTTCCTATAGTTTATGCTATGTTTGAGGCCGACTCATACAATCCTAAGGCTGCATATAATTTGGGAATACTTTATGAAATGGTAGGGTCATATCCCGATGCATATGAGTATTATAATATTGCTTATGAACTGGATTATACAAATGATAGATATGCACAAGCCGCTAAACGAGCTAAGGCCGGAATTGGATTAAATGAATATCTTGAAGATATTGGCAGGCCTGTTGAGCCGTATACATTTACCGGAGGTGGAGCTGCAGGTGCCCTAGCCGATAGAGTTAAAATTAAAGGTAGTAGCTCGGATAGAACCGATGTTTATGAATTGCCAGATAAGAGTTCATCAGTAGTTGCTAAAGTACCTGGTGAGTTGGAGTTTAATGTTATTAAGAAAAGTGGTCAATTTTATAAGATTCAATTGAGAGGAACCAAAACTGGATTTGTTCACAAATCTGACGTTAAGTAGATTTTCACAAATTATTTTTTTTGTAATTATTGATCTCAACATAAAATTTACGATATGCTATCTAGAAAAATATACTTTATTTTTATTTTATTAGGAATCTCACTAGCCATTTTGGCTCAAAAACCAGCATGGACTGAATATAACAGTAGGATAGAAATGTATCCTGAAAATGAATTTCTGGTTGGTTTTGTCTCGGGTGTGAATACAACAGATGAAGAGCAGGGGAAATTGAAAACCATCTACGAAACCATAGCAAAAGATAAGGTGATTCAAAGTATTCAGGTTGAAATAGAGTCGAATAATAGTCTTAATATTTCCAATGTAAATGGGAAATCGGGTGAAGAATTTCTTTCAAAAAGCGTTTCCTTTTCGAAAGCAAATGTTGCAGGGTTAATAACACAGAGTTATTATGATAGAAAGAAAAAGGAAGTGTTTGCGATTGCTTTTGTAAATAAAAAAGAACTGGCATTCTACTATCGAAATATTATTAAAGCAAGTAAGGAAGATGTTGAGCAAAAACTTAGAGAGGGAAGGGAATATGCAAAAAAAGGGAAAAAAGAATTAGCACTAAAGAGTTACTATGAGGCAATGCCATTATTAATGAATGTTGATGAAGCCAGAGCACTATTGATTTCGCTAAATAGGAAAATGTATGCTGATATTAACATGGATGAGATAAATAATCTAAATCTTGAACTCAACAATGAAATAGTTTCACTTCTTAACCCTACCGATCTTAGCTTGAGTGAAACAGCTTATTTCGTTGCATATGGGTTGTTTCTACAACTTGGTGAGATTGAAGGAAAAATATTTTTAGTTGAATTTAGCTATGAAAATACAGGCCTTGGAAGCAATCTAACAAACAAATGGAATCAGGAATTTGCTGCAGCTCTGGTGAGTACAGCAAATTATGAAGTCCAAAAAGGATCAGGAGAAAATACAAATTTAACAGTTACAGGGAATTATTGGAAGGAAGGTAATTTTATTAAGATAACAGCATCAGCCTCAAAAAATGATAAGTTACTTGCTGTATCAAAAGGGAGTATTCCAATTGCTTGGCTTGAAAACGAGAATGTTGATTTTTTGCCTGAGCAAATAAAACTCATGGATGTACTTAAGGATTATCAACTTTCTGTTGTTAGTTCTCCAAGTTCTATTAAACTGGGTATGGCTACTACGATTCCTGTTGAAATTGAGATTTCTGAAAACAATAAATTACCGGCAACACCTGTAGTGGGTATCCCTTTAGAAATATCTAATTCCGAAACTCAAGATATATTATGCTCAAGTATATCAAATGAGTTGGGTATATCCAGTTGTTATTTGCCATCAATACAAAGTGATAAACCAGTTATCAGAGTTATGGTTTCAATAGATTTATCAGATTATCTAAATATTGAGAGGGAATCCTTTTTTTACACAATCGCATCGCGTCAAAATCCGGTTGTTCCAATAATAATTGATTTGGCAACTGAAAAACCCACAATATATATTAAAAGTGAGGAATTGATTCAGGGTAAAACGATGGATATTAAAACACTAGACCCGGTTATTAAGGAATCATTGGCTGAAAAGGGATATAATTTTGTTGATAATAAGACAGATGCGGATTATATAATAACGATTAACGCAAATACAACAACAGGAAGCCAATATCAGGGAATCTATTTTGCTTTTCTGGATATAAATCTTTCCATTATTGAAACATCTACCAGTGAAGAAATTTATAAAACGCATATTGATCAGATAAAAGGTGGAGGTAGTGATTACACTAAAGCCGGAAAGAAAGCTTATTTTTTAGGATCCGAGCGACTTAAGGAAAGTCTTAAGGATTTTGCTGTTTCTAAATAATTGTTTCAATTTATGCATATATTATTGTTTGTTTTCTTTTTATTTATCTTTATCCATTTATAAATTACCCGGTAAAATGAGTTTCGCAGCCAACAAATTTTTACCATTACTATTTAGTTTGTTTTTTTTAAATTCAATTGCACAAAACGAATTTCAATCATACTCAAAAAGTAATGGGCTCACTTCATCAACTATCACTGCGTCAAAGGTTGATTCGAAAGGTGTTGTTTGGTTAGGAACCAGCAACGGAGTATCTGTTTATACAGGAGGAAATTGGATACCAATAAAAGGTATTTCAGATGATAAAGGATATAATAAAAACATAGGGCAGGTTTCACTAATTTTTGAGGCATTAAATGGAGATATTTGGATTTCCTCGGATAAAGGAATTTTCGTTTATAACGGCAAAAACTGGACTTTTTTTGTCGATTCAGAAAATGATGATTTTAAAGTTACCGAGATAAGTGAAGATAGAAAAGGTTGGATATGGATATTGCTCGAAAAATATAAGAGTTTAAAAGAAGTTTCAAGTCTTGGTTTTTCTCTGGTTGAGGGGAGGGTTCAAATTTATAACGGTTTTCAGTGGATTAAATTCCAGAGCGAAATTGGTGGATCCGCAGCAACTCAAATCGGCGATCCAAATGAGTATTTTACCTCACATATAATTGATATGGAGGGTAATATATGGATTACAAGTCTTGATGGGTTATATAAATTTGATTATACCAACTGGACAGAATACAATCAAGATCACCTACCATCCGACATTTGTAATGAAGTTATCGAAACCAAAAACAAAAACATATGGGTTGCAACAAAGTACGGAGTAGCAAAGCAAGATAGTAATAGTTGGATAAAGTACGAAAAGACAAAAGGTATAAAAGGCAATGTTATTGTTGACTTATTTGAAGATAAGCAAAAACGCATCTGGGTAATCACCAAAAAGGATAATAGGTTTAAAAATTTGTGTGTTTTTGAAAATGGTAAATGGAAACATTTTACTAAAGAAAATATTAAACTTAAGGGCAACATTGATCAGTTAGTTGATTTTAATGGGCAAGTAATTGCAATGTCAACAAAAGGTTTATCCCTATTTAATGGAAAGAAATGGGAAAATCTAATTACCAAATACAAAATAGATGATGATAAATTTGGTAGTCAAATTGTTGCCAGTGATAAATCAATTTGGTTTGACGGACGACATGGATTATATAAACTATCACAAGTGGGGCTTAAACAAATTTATACACCCGTAAATGAATGGAAAGTAACAACCATTTTTGAAAGTAATGATGGTGAAATTTGGGTTGGAACTGAAAAAGATGGTGTTTTTGTTTTTGACGCATCGAGTAATAAAAACTTCAATAGTGATAACGGGCTCGAAGATAATTATATAAAGGAAATATTTGAAGATAAGAGTGGAAGCATTTGGATTGTTACCAAGGGCGGGGTTAGCAAGTTGATCGCTAATTATTAACCCCAATTGCGTACTAAAAATTTATCTAGATTAATACTTTTCAGATGAGCAATAGCCTTCTCAACAGATTGTACTTTTCCAAATCTTATAGTTAAAAATCCTTTAATCTCTTTCATTTCAACGGCTAAGGGATTAGTCTGGATGAATTCTAATATCTTACCAAATTTGTCAGATTGATAGTATGGTGACTCCTGATTTCCGGGGAAATATCCGGTCATCCGGTTGTTTTTTAAATTTAGCTTAACAAATCCTATTTTTCTGGCAAGCCATCTTAATCTCACAACGTTAATAAGAGCAACGGCCTCTATTGGAAGTGGTCCAAATCTGTCGATTAATGTACTACCGAAAGCCATTAGCTTATCCTCTTCTTTAATGTTGTCAAGTTCTTTGTAAAGACTTAGTCTTTCAGTTATATTGTTAATGTAATTATCAGGAATTCTTATTTCCAAATCAGTTTCAATCTGACAGTCGCTAACATATTCGTCAGCTAACTTTTCAGCATTATACAGTTCTGCAAATTCACTCTCCTTAAGTTCTACAATCGCTTCATCAAGTATCTTCTGGTACATTTCGTATCCGATATCTGAAATAAAACCGCTTTGTTCCGCACCCAGTATATTTCCTGCTCCCCGAATATCTAAATCACGCATGGCAATATTAAACCCACTGCCCAGATCGCCATGTTCCTCAATGGCTTTCAGCCTTTTGCGGGCTTCTGAAGTTAGTGTAGAAAGGGGAGGAGATAGTAAATAGCAAAATGCCTGTTTATTCGATCTTCCCACTCTTCCGCGAAGCTGGTGTAAATCACTTAGTCCATGATTTTGTGCATCGTTTATAATGATAGTATTTGCATTGGGAATATCAAGTCCTGATTCAATAATTGTTGTTGCAAGGAGTACATCATAATCGCCATCAATGAAGTCGAGCATTACTTTTTCAAGTTTATGGCCATCCATTTGCCCATGCCCGATTCCAATTCGGACTCCTGGAACAAATTTCATGAGCATATCATAAACATCCATAATATTTTGAACTCGATTATGCACAAAAAATACCTGACCGCCTCTCGATATTTCATAGTTAATTGCATCTCTAATTACATCAGCCCCAAACGATCTTATTTCGGTTTGTATTGGATGACGGTTTGGTGGAGCAGTATTTATAATGCTTAAGTCGCGGGCACCCATTAATGAAAATTGAAGTGTACGTGGAATTGGAGTTGCCGTTAGCGTGAGTGTGTCAACATTTGCTCTAAACTGCTTTAGTTTTTCTTTTGCACCTACTCCAAACTTCTGCTCTTCATCAACAATAAATAATCCAAGATCTTTAAATTCGATATCTTTACTAAGCAGTCTGTGCGTGCCTATCAGTATATCAATTTTTCCTTCTTTTAGTCTCTGTAAAGTTTCCTTTTGCTGCTTGGTACTTTTAAAACGATTAATGTAATCAACAGTTGCCGGAAACTCATCAAGTCTTTGGGCAAAAGTTTTATAATGTTGCAACGCAAGTATCGTTGTAGGAACCAGCACAGCCACTTGTTTGCTTTCGCTAACTGCTTTAAAAGCTGCCCTTATTGCTATTTCTGTTTTGCCAAACCCAACATCTCCGCAAATAAGTCTGTCCATTGGAAATTCGGCTTCCATATCCTGTTTTGTGTCGATTGTTGCCTTTAGCTGATCGGGTGTATCTTCATAAATAAACGAAGCTTCAAGTTCATTTTGAAGATAAGTGTCGGGCGAATATTGAATTCCTTTTGCGTCCTTGCGTTGAGCATATAGCCTTATCAAATCTCGGGCAATATCTTTAACCCTACTCTTTGTTTTATTTTTTAATGTATTCCATGCTTTGGTTCCTAATTTATTTAGGCTGGGGGGAGTGCCATCCTTTCCAACATATTTAGAAATACGATGTAATGAGTGGATGCTCACATAAAGAATATCTTCATTTTTGTACATTATTCTTATGGCTTCCTGTTTCTTTCCATTGTTATCGATTATTTGAAGGCCATCAAACCGTCCTACCCCATGATCGATGTGTGTAATGAAATCGCCGGGCACCAAATCGTAAAGTTCCTTTATGGAAACAATATCCTTATTGCCAAATCCTTCTCTCAATCTAAACCGATGATATCTATTAAATATCTGGTGATCGGTATAACATAATAGTTTTATATCGTTATCAATAAATCCGTTACTTAAGTTTTGATAAACGGGATTGAAATTAACTCTGTTTTTTTCAGACATTTCGGCTTGCAAATCTTCGAATATTGCATAGAGGCGTTCGATCTGTTTGTGGTTGTTTGAAAAAATCAGGCACTTATATCCGGCCAACGATTGTTTTGCAATGTCATTAATTAACAGATCGAAGTTTTTGTTAAATGATGGTTGAGGATTTTGATTGAAACTAACTACCACATTGTTGTTGAAGAAACTGGTTTTTGAAAATTCGATGGTCGAAAAACTAACTATCTTTTTGCGAACTGATTCACTCGTTGTAAAAAGAACTTCTGGTTTGATTATATTTTCACTTTCATCAAGTTTTTTAAAGCCGATTAAGGCTTTATCATATTCCTTATCGATACAATCAAGTGCAATCTCAATATTTTCGAACCATAACATTGTACTTGATGGAATATATTCTAGAAACTCAACACGATTTTCTATTATCTGACGACTTTGAACATTTGGTAATAATGTTAAACGATTAAGATGTTGAATTGATAATTGTGTGGATGGATCAAATGTTCTGATTGATTCAACCTCATCACCAAAAAATTCTATGCGGTAAGGATGCTCATTAGAGAATGAAAACACATCAATTATCCCACCTCTAATGGCAAATTGACCTGGTTCTGATACAAAATCCGAATGTTCAAATTCGAGTTCAAAAAGCAGATCACTGATGAAATCAAGGGAGACCTCTTCACCTACCCTCAGTTTCATCAGGTTTTTTGTGAGATATTTTTTAGTTATTACCTTTTCGGATAAAGCTTCAGGATAGGTAACAATTATTGTTTTCTTATCTCCTAACATAGTGCGTTTTAACACTTCGGTACGCGACAACTGATATGCCCTGTTAACTTTTTCGGGTTCATAAGGTCGGCTATAGGATGTTGGATAGAAAAGAATTTTTTTTTGATTTAACTCAGAATCAGATTCCTCAAGTAAACTTTCAGCATCGTTATAGAAGTATGCAGCTTGCTCTTTATCGGGCAGTATTACAAGGTGCTGTTGTTTGCCCTTTTGATGTAAAACTGATATAACTGCAAGAGCCTGAGAAGATCCAATTACTCCACTTGCAAGAATATGTGGTTTTCCTTCGTTAATATATTGTTGAAGCAATGTGTTTGCAGGGCTCTCAGAAAATACATCTATAAGATTGGATGGTTTCAATAAACTACTTTTCTATTTATTATTATTTAATTAATTGGCAAATCTAAATAAAAACATACTGGGGTTGATGTTCAATGGACATTATTGCTTTGTTATTTCCACATTATTTAGAATTGCTTTTAATTACCAATGGATTTTCTAATTTTGCACCAAATAATTCAAAAAAAAATACTCAATAACGAATATGGAGAAGTTTAATCCTAAACAATATGCTACTCAGGATCTTGAAAAGCAAATTAAGTATTTAAATTTACTTGCTGCCCGATTTCCAAATATCCAATCTGCCAGTACCGAAATAATTAATCTTGAAGCAATACTTAATCTGCCCAAGGGTACCGAACATTTTCTTTCGGATATTCATGGTGAATATGAAACTTTTAGTCACGTATTGGCCAATGCTTCAGGAGTTGTTGTTCGTAAGATTGATGAAGTTTTTGGTAAAACTTTACGTAAGAAAGAAAAAACAGCGCTTGCCACTCTAATTTATTATCCTAAAGAAAAGTTAGAGTTAATTATTAAAAAAGAAGATGATATTAACGAATGGTATGCAATAACACTCCAGCGTTTATCGAAGGTTGCAAGAGGAGCAGCTTCAAAGTATACCCGCTCGAAGGTTAGAAAGGCTATGCCATCCGATTTTGCATATATTATTGATGAGCTACTAAACGAAAGTGGCGAGGGCAAGGAAGATTATTTTGAAGGAATTATTAACTCAATTATTAATATTGATAGAGCTGAAGCTTTTATTGTTGCCTTGTGTGAGTTTATACAAAGATTGCTGGTAGACAGGCTTCATATTATTGGTGATATTTTTGATAGAGGGCCACATCCCGAAAAGGTTATGGATCGATTAATAAGTTATCATGCTGTTGATATTCAGTGGGGCAATCATGATATTGTATGGATGGGAGCAGCAGCAGGTAATCTCGCGCTAATTGCAAATGTTATTCGAATCTCTCTTCGATATAATAATCTTGACACACTTGAAGACGCCTATGGAATAAATATGTTACCACTTGCTCGATTTGCAATGGATCAGTACAAAAACGATGCATGTGATCTGTATGACGTTAAAGGTGAAGCAAGGCATGCTGATATTAAGCTGCTTAAGCAAATGCAAAAGGCCATCTCGATAATTCAATTTAAAATGGAAGGGCAAACTGTTACAAGGAATCCCCATTTTAAAATGAATGATAGGCTTGTTTTTGATAATGTTGATTTTAAAAACGGAACAACCGTAATTGATGGAAAAAAACATGACCTTTTGGACAAGGATTTCCCAACTGTTGATCCGAAATCACCTTACGAGTTAAGCAATGAGGAAAAAGAGGTTATGGATAAGTTGAAGTCAAGCTTTGTGAATAGCCAGCGTTTGCAAAAGCATATTGATTTTTTGTTTACTCGCGGAAGCATGTATCTTACACATAATTCAAATCTGCTTTATCATGGATGTATTCCGATGGATAAAAAAGGTAATTTCGAGAAATTTGAAATTGAAGGCAAAACCCATTCCGGAAAGCTATTGTGTGATCATTTCGACAGAGTAGCACGTAAGGGTTATTTCCAACGTAAATCAAAAGGAGAAGAAAATACGAGTTTAGATTATATGTGGTATTTATGGTGCGGACCATTATCTCCGTTGTTTGGGAAAATGAAAATGGCAACTTTCGAAAGGTACTATATAGCTGATAAAGAAACCCATACCGAGGGTCGTAATCCATATTATACGCTTGCGTTTAAAGAGGAAAAATATTGTAACAAGATATTAGAAGAGTTCGATCTTGATCCTGAAATATCGCATATAGTTAATGGGCATGTTCCTGTTAAAGTTAAAAAAGGAGAAAGCCCCATTAAGGCAAATGGTAAACTTTTTGTTATTGATGGAGGGATGTCAATTCCTTATCAATCGGTTACCGGAGTTTCTGGTTACACATTAATTTTTAACTCTTATGGGCTTGTGTTAGTTGAGCATAAGGAGTTTTCATCTATGGCACATGCTATTTATGAAGAAAAGGATATTATTTCGGATCGTATTTTTATCGAAGGCAATGCAACAAGAAAATACGTTGAGGATACTGATGTTGGTAAAGAGCTTAATATCCAGATAAGTGATTTGAAACTACTGCTGGCGGCATTTAGAAAAGGACTTATTAAGGAGAAACGTTAGTAAATATATTGTGGTTAGAAGAAAAAGACCCATTTTTACTTTTTGATGAAATGCTTAAAAGAAGGATAATATTGAGGAGAGTAATGAAGTTTGGAGGAGCATTAATGGAGAATGCTTCAGGTATAGTTAAAGTATCAAAACTCATTGAAGAGTTTGGTTGTGAACCCCTTATTGTTGTTGTTTCGGCACTTGGCAAAACAACTAACGCATTGGAAAATTTGTATCACAAATATCTTGGTGGTAAATCTATGGAGGAAGGGTTTTTTAAAATTAAGAAAAACCATATCAGTGTTGCTCAAGATCTTTTTTCAGATGTAGATTATGAATTAACAACAAATCTGGATAAACTCTTTGAACAACTTTGGGATGCTCTTAATACGGAATATTCAAACCGTTATGAAGCTTATGACTGTATCGTGTCTTTCGGTGAGGAATTGTCGAGTTGTATTATATTTCATTTTTTAAGGAATCGCAAAATTCCTGTAAGATTAATCAATGCAAAATGTTTAATTATTACAGATAGTAACTTTACGGATGCTTCTGTAAATTGGGAATATACTTCGAAGACGATAACATCGAGAGTTGTACCCGCTCTTGAAAAAGGTGAGGTTGTGATTACACAGGGGTTTATTGGAGCTGATGGTCTTGGTCGTTCGACAACATTAGGAAGGGAAGGGTCGGATTTTACTGCTGCAATACTTGGTAATATACTAGATGCTGATGAGGTTACAATTTGGAAAAATGTTCCAGGACTTATGAATGCCGATCCTGCAAGGTATACAAGTGCAATTAAAATAGATAGTTTGTCATATCATGAAGCTATTGAGCTTGCCTATTATGGTGCGTCTGTAATTCATCCTAAAACAATACAACCACTCAAACAAAAAGGGATTCCTCTACTTGTTCGACCTTATTATGATACTTCGTTATCTCCTACATCCATTACAAATGATAGTGGAAATGATTCAACAACATTTAGTATCATCGTTAAAGATAATCAGGTATTACTATCAATAAGCACAAAAAATCTTTCATTTATTGCAGAAGAAAATCTTAAACAGATTTTTGATGTATTTAGCAGAAATAAAATTCACATCAATCTAATGCAGAATTCTGCAGTTAGCTTTTCAGTATGTTTTAATGATAATGATGCAAAACTGGAATCCCTAATTTCGGAGTTGAAAGATGCATTTTCGTTAAAATATAATACAGGATTACAGTTAATAACCATTCGTCATTACACTAACGAACTGGAAAAAGAACTGATAGGTAATAAAAAGGTTTATTTAGTGCAAAAAAGCCGTACTACAGTTCAGTTTTTGGTGAAGGATTAATTTTACCTGAAATGGCTGTTTGCTTTTGCAGTTCCAATGGAGATTAGCAAACAAAAAAAAGCCAGATAGAAATAAATCTACCCGGCTTCAAGAATTTTAAAGTTGGAATTATAAGATTACCTTCTTTGTAATTATCCTCCCGTTTTTAACTAACGAAACCATATATAATCCTGATTGATTAGTTGTTAGTATTTGAGTTTTTGTAGAAGACAGTTTACCTCTATACACATATTGTCCCATAATATTTGTGACTTTAATGTTGGCTCCTAGCCATTGTTCTGATGTTAGGATTGTTAAGTTATTCGACTGTGTATATATACTAACATTATCATTATCATTAGTGTTAACACCTACTGTTCCCCAATCACTTACTGTGACGTCATCCAGAAAGCCTCCATATCCTAATACTCCATTCATATGGAATCCTAAGAATACTATGCCATCTTCTTCAGGGAAAAGCATTGAACTTGCTTCTTCCCAATCACCATTAAAACTGTTATCCTCAAAAAGTATATTTGTAAGATCCTCAATGAAAGGAGTATTTCCCCAATATAATGTCATCGATTCACTATGCCCACCAATTAATGGTCTGTAGAAATATCTAATATTATATTCGTTACCTACCTCAACACTAAAAGGAGGCGAAATAAACCAGTTATTATAATCCATTTCTACAAATCCACTCGTGTTATAACAGGCCATTGAGTTTTCGCCTGAATTGCTTATTAAATTAGAGCTAAACCAATTTGCTTCTGTAAATGAGTTGTCTTGCCAAAATTCTGGTAAATCAGGCGTAGTTAAGCTTTCCATATCTGCAATGTATGGATAAAGCGAAATAGATTCCATGGTGGTAAACGACCATATTTCTGTGCAATTTTCGGAAACACCGAAACTATTACGAGGGGCTATTTGAACATAGTAGGTAGTATTAGGCTCCAACATAGTGGCGAAATTATTAGTTATGAAATTATCACCATTTATTACATTTGTAGGAGTGGTTATCCCGTTTCCATCTGTACCAAAATAAACATCATAGCTACTGGCAAACAGTGCTGGTTTCCATGTTACTTCGTGGTTTAGGAAGGCGTTAATGCCACCATCCACAGGTGACAGTATGCTGCTTGAGCATTCAGGCAAACTAGTATATTCATCAATCCCACTAATAATGATTGAAAATACCTGTCCTCCGCCTGCGAGTGATCCATCATGGTCAACAGTAATTGTGTATGTTCCCGGTTCAGCATCTTCTATATACACCATCTCGACATTATCAACATAGTTTTTGCCAGTTGTTGTAGCTGCCGCTGATGGATTTTCAGGATCAAGACTATAAGGGAAATAAGCTCCCTGAGTGTCACTGATTCTTAAATCAAGATCATTTACCAACATTGCAGTTCTTGGATTTAATTGGGGCGAGGTTGGTGATCCAGGATTGTCAGTCCAACAAATTGTAACTCTAAAGTCACTTCCTTCAGGCACATTAACTTGTCTGCTATAAGTATCTCCGTTTGGAAGAACTATTTCATCTATTACGTTTTGGCCTTCATTATCTGATATAATAGCGGCTGCCCTTTCTGTATTCATTAATCCCCATCCAAAAATATAATCGGGACCATCATATTCACCAGCTTCATCAGCAGAATGAAGAACTAAACCCTTAAGTGTTGAAGCTCTCATACGATCGCTATTTATGTTCTGATAATGATGTTGTAGCATAGCCATCGAACCTGCTACGTTTGGTGCCGACATAGAAGTTCCTTGCAATGATCCATAATCAGTATTGCTTCCATCCAAAGTAGAATATACATCAACTCCTTTGCCAACAATATCTGGCTTAATTCTGCCGTCGTCTGCAGGTCCCCAGCAACTAAAGCTGCTCATTGTTACATTACCAGGGCCGGTATAGTTAGCCACTTCATTTACAGCTCCCACAGTAAGTAGGTTTTTAGCAACACCTTTTGGTGAAATACAGTCGTAACCATCTAAACCACCATCTTTTTCTGGTTCACCATTTCCGGCATTTGAGGGGCCTTCCCCACGATCGTTTCCTGCTGATTTTACTATTAAATAATAAGGTGCGTTGTAGGCGATATTATCCCACTGTCTTGAGCCGGAGTCATAAAACCCAAACTTGTAATCTTCATCAGGTGAAATACTGTTTGTACCATACCACACCCAATTACCGTTGTTGTTTGACCAACCTTGAGCTACACCATATGAGTGATTTGATATTTCAAGTCCATTAGCTGCAGCCGCTGCCATTTCTGATTCATCATTCGACCATTGCCATGCTTTTAGATTGCCACCGTACATCATTCCTTTTGCGTTAGGTGAAACACCTGCTGCAACCATTGTTCCTGCAACGTGTGTTGCGTGATAGTGAGTTGCTGATGCTCCGTCCATTTGCGTTACGCGAGATGCTCCCTGATCAGTAAATTCCTGATGAGAAACTCTTACGCTTCCAGCATCCCATTCTCCCAATTGAGAGTAGCCTTCTCCGGTTAACTCTAATTCGCTGTTTCCACCTATCCAAAGTTCCTTAACCCTGGTAGTTGCAGCAGCACCAAAATTATCGGTGCAGTAATAAACAGGTTTTCCGTCAATTACATCTATCATTTGATAGAATACTCCCTGGGATGATTCAAAGGTAATCGGAGAGTTATTTTTTTGTGAGTAGTCTGCAACTCTAATTTCTTTCTCTTTCCATGCCTTATCAAGCTCCTTTGAGATCTCAATAAGTTTTTCAGTATTTGTAACCATCTGGGCAAAAACTTGTCCTGAGATAAATACAAATGTCAGTAATAATAAATAATTAGTAATTCTTTTCATTTTTCTAGTTTAATTAGTTGATTGGTACTGAAAAAAGCTAATTGTAACAAACATATGATTATATGACGTAACAAATAAAATATCCTTACAAAACTTAACAATATTGTTCAATATTAATTTTTTGTTTAGCATTTTTTATCTTTGCAAAATTAATCAAATTTGATAAATAAGAAAAGTATTTAGAGGATAATGAATGCAAACCAACTATTTGGTCATTCAGAAATAAAAAATTAACAAATGAAAGAATCGATTGCAATATTATGTGGAGGTGGTCCGGCACCCGGAATCAACTCTGTAATAAGTTCAGTATCATTGGTATTTCTAAAATCAGGATACAGAGTAATAGGAATACACGAAGGTTATAAAGGGTTATTTGCAGAAAACCCCAATACAATAGATATAGATTTCAATTTTGCTGATGATATTCATAAACACGGTGGCTCGGCTCTTCAAATGAGTAGGCATAAGCCAAAGGATAGCGAATTTTCAACAAAATTCTTCACTGATAATAATGTTCAACTACTGGTAACCATTGGAGGAGACGATACCGCTTCAACTGCAAATAGGATATCAAAATATTTACGTGCAAACGATGTAAGTATTCAAAATATCCATGTGTCTAAAACCATTGACAATGATTTACCATTGCCTCCTGGAATACCAACATTTGGATATCATTCGGCGAAGCAAGAAGGTGTGCGAATTTCACAAACTATTTATGAAGATGCACGCACGAGCGGAAATTGGTTTGTTCTTTCTGCAATGGGCCGCGAAGCAGGTCACTTGGCATTTGGGATTGGAGCAGCTTGCCATTTCCCCATGATTATTATTCCTGAAATGTTTGATAAAGTTGAAGTTACATTCGAAAGGATTATTAATCTTGTGATATCAGCAATTGTTAAACGCAAAATTGAAGGTATTGATTACGGTGTTGCCATAATTAGTGAAGGCGTTTTTCATTTTATGAGTGATGATGAAATTAAAAATTCGAAAATCGACTTTACTTATGATGATCATGGACATCCAGAGTTGGGAAATGTTAGTAAAGCACATATTTTCAATGTGTTGCTTCAGAATAGATTGAAGGTACTAGGAATAAGTGTTAAGAGTCGTCCGGTTGAACTCGGTTACGAACTAAGATGTGTTCAACCAAATGCATATGATCTTATGTATTGCGGTATGCTCGGCTTCGGGGTTAAAAAGCTTTACGACGAAGGAAGAACAGGTTGCATGGTTACAGCTGATTCCGTTGGTAAAATTCAACCTCTATATCTAGATGATGTTGCTGATAAAAATGGAAAAGTTCAACCCCGACTTGTAGATATGAAAGGCGACAAATCGCAAATGGTATTTAACGACGGCCTTCAGTTTATTGAGCCCGGTGATTATACCAAAGCAAAGGAGTTTGTTGAAAATCCGGAAGAAATCGATTTTAGAGAGATTCTGGGTTGGTAGTTAATCTTTGAGTTTATCCATATTAAAAATCAATGGTATTGATACTATTGTATCACCATTGATTTTTATTTTTGCCTTATTGTAGGCAGGAATACCCAACCTCTTATCATCATTTAAATTTGAAATTCCCACAGGCTCATTTGGTAAATTGAATCCTTTTGTGTCTAGTTTTCCATTGTTATTTATGTCCTGAAAAACAGCAATAGCATAGGTTCCTGGAGATATATTATAAAAAATAACTTCAGTAGTTTTCTCTTTTGGGATAGTTATTAATGAATCGATGGCATTTGTTTTTGTTTTGAAATCCAACTCATTATCGTACAAACCAACAAAGATTTTACTATCGTTTAACTGAATATTTGAAATGCTCACAACTATTGAATAAGTGTTTTGACCATTTGAAATACTGGCTGTAAGCATAATAAATAGGAGGCAAATTATTCTCATTATTTTATTATAATGATGGATTTTCTGTTATCAATAAATACAATCGGTTTTCTATCACCATCTTTAATTTGTATTGCTGTTATTTCTGATGGTTTAAAGAATTGTAATTCTGGTGCGACCCTAAGCTTTGCTCTAAAATTATCTTTAATTTCTTTCTCAGTATTTCTGGTTAATTTATTACATCCTACTTTTATTGTTAGTTCGTCTATTCCAAGTTCATTGCTTGAAACTTCAACAATATAATTCTCAATACAATTGATTTCATTAAGAACATCATAAATTGATGGGGGATATAAAGTTGTCCCTTTTAACTTAATCATTTGCTGTTTTCTTCCAATTACAGGACCGAGTCGCATAGTATTCCGACCACAAATACAGGGTTCAATATGGTGATAGCAAATATCTCCGGTTTTAAATCTCAACAAAGGCATTCCTTCAACACCTAGATTTGTAATTGTAACTTCCCCAGGTTCGTTTTCTTTAACGGGATTATTATTCTCATCTAAGAATTCGACAATAATCATTTCAGGGTGATGGTGACCGCCTTTGCCGGCTGAACACTCAGTAAAAGCAGTACCCATTTCTGTTGAAGCATATGTTGAATATAGTTTGATACCCCAGTTGTCAACTATTTTCTTGCCAAGTGGGTTAAGTGTAAAATCAGGGTTACGGATTGGTTCGCCAATGCAAACAGCTTTTTTTATGCTGGCGTTTTTGTAATCAATATTGTTATCCCTCGCATGGGAAATCAATTTTGGGATAAATGAAGGCACTGTTACAAAGCCTGTTGGGTTAAACCTTTTTATTGATTCGAATTGAAGCTTTTGCAACCCCGGTCCTGTGCGAATAATTCCTGCTCCCAGCTTTCGTAAACCTAAAAAATATGCCATTCCCGCCATGAACCTTTTATCGAGTGTTACGAGGAGTTGAAAAATGTCATCTTCAGTTGTATCGGCGCAAGAAAATGAAATGTATTCATTGTATGCCAAACGTTCTAAATCATTATCGGTCATGACAAATGTAACCGGATCGCCCATTGTACCTGATGTTGTAACGTAGTCAATAATTTTCTTAGTTTCTACACATAAGAAATCATCGTTATAATTCTGCAAATCATCCTTTGTTGTTACAGGTATCTGCTCAAGGCTTTCAAGTGATGTAATCTTTTCAAGATTAATGCTATGTGTGTTAAACAATCGCTGGTAATATTTCGAATGTTCTTTTAGATAAAGGAGTGTTTCCTGTAATTTTACTTCCTGAAATCTTTTTATATCTTCAGTAGATTTTTTTTCTATTTCTGGGATAAACATATTTACAAATCTATTATCTTATTTCTCAATTTCTTTAATTCTTTCTTCAACAACCATCTTAATTGTGGTGTTTTCAAATTCTTTTGTTAAAGATGTTTTATAGAATGATAATGCCTTATCCATCTTGTTATTCATAAAATAGTAGTCTGCTACAAGTACATAACCTTGATAATAATTTGGATTACTGGCGATTAGATCATCAACAAAAATATCTTCATCTTCAATTTTTGATTTTTCTTCAATATGAAACTTGAGAATATCTCTCATTTTTCGAAATTCAAATAAACTGTTGTATTCTTCACTTTCTAAAAAGGGTGACGGTTCAATTGTATAATTTGAATTGTATAGAATCGTATTCTGGTTTGTAATACTTGCTTCTTCAAAAACATGGCTTAGATTATACATAAGGTAATTACCAAGTTGATAATGACTTGTTGAAACCCATGTATTCAACTTTTCAGGTTGAAAGATAACGCTATGATGAGAAATCATTTGGGCCATTGTTTTTTCGTTTCCTATTCCGATATTAATATCACCTATTCCATTGTAGTCACGCAGAATATCTGCTGCCTTGTTGTAATCGATTATCTCATCTTGATTTATTAGTTGTTCACAACGCTGTTGGCGATAACTGGATGCCGATTCCTGAATATACTGATTGTTGTTTTCATCATCTTTAAAAACCTCACTTTGAAAGTGATTTGAACAGACAAGATCGTTTGCGTCGGTTGTATAAACTCCAAGTTTAGATGGCGATTTTTCGATGATTATTGCTTTATTGTTAAATGCCGAGCCAATGAAAATGGACTCAGAAACAAATGTTTTTCGCTTTTCGGCAATTTCGAGAGCTTCATCAATATTACCTGCATATTGTAAAATTTCGCGGGCAAGTAATGAGATTGGCATTGTTGCTTTTGTGGGGATATCCGATTTTGCTGCGTTAATTGTTACGGTTATTCCTTTTTCGTTCATTCCGCTTACAACTCCAATCATGCTTGCCCATGTAACATACATAAATTTATGTCCTTTATCAGGATTAATAAATGCAACAATTTTATTTTTAGCAAAGGATTCATTAATGTAAAAATCGAAGTTACGGCCAATAATCATTGAGCTATCAACTGAATTAAAATTGGATCCAAAAGATGTACAACCTACCAAGGCTAAACTTTGCAATGCATGACCAATGTCGTGGGCTCCATGATAGTTTAGCATCCTTTCATAGTTATTTCCAATGTATTCATACCCATCCGAAGCCCCAAATGAAACACCATAAATTTCCTGAAGATATTCCTCGGGTATGTACTCATCAATATCCCTGTTGAACCAACCTATGAAATATTTAAGGAATCGTAAGTATGATTTTGAAGGAATGAGAGTGTTTATCTGTTCAACAAAAGCATCTTCCTGAACTTTAATTAGCTCTTTGGTTAACTTTCCATTAATTACACCAATTTCAAAGGGGCTGCCTTCAAGATACATCTCCCAAAGGCCGTATTTGTTTTTCTTTAACCAGCAATTTCCAACTCTAAAAAAATCGGGCGAAGAATTTTCACGTTCTAGCTCCAATACCGATACATCAATAATTTCAGGGGGCGTAATTTTTGTTTTTAGATTATATACAACAACCAATGCAATAATAATTACAGCCATCACAATAATGAAATTGCGGATAATTCTTAACCATCGCACCTTGCGTTTCACACTAGTCATCTGCATTTATTTCCTTTAATAGGTTATCAGTTCCAACAAACTCACCACAAGTTAGTATTGCACTTAAACTTACACCCAGCATCCCATGTAGATTTAAGTTTTGTCCGGTAAATAGGAGGTTATTAATTTTCGTTCTCGGAGAAATATATGATCCTACAGGGTTATTGCAATTGCGCAGTGTGCCATACATAGATCCATTTGGTGACCCAAGATAATCGTTATATGTAAGAGGTGTTGAAACATTGTAATCAACTATACTATCCTTTAACTCGGGAAAAGATTTGCACACCAAATCAATAAGTTTTTGGGCTTTTTTGTTTTTAAAATCCATGTAATCAGCCCCTCGTTTATTTATGGGAAGATCTTTCCATTGGGCAACTTCCTCAAACTTCATATGAGTAAGTAATCCAATACAGGAGGAATATTGGCTTCCGTTTTTCGGAATTCCACAATGTAAAAAGTAATGTTCGGGCCAAAGTTTTTCGTCATAATACGATGCATACCACACATCATTTCGCTTGTAGTAATTGTAATTTGCATTTATATATTTGAATGAATCTTTTTTTAGGTTAATATGAACAGCAAAGGCCGACAAAGTATTTTCCTTGTTGTTCATCCTGTTACGGAAGGATTTTTTTATTAACCCTTCTCCAATCAGGTTCATTGTAGTTGAAGGGTGGAGGTCGGAAATAACGTGCTCTGCTTCAAAAGATTGATTGTCTTTTGTCTCAACTGAAGTAATACAATTATTATTAATGACAAGATTTACTACTTCTTTTTTTGTTAATACTTCGCCACCTCTTCTAATTATTTCATCAGCTAATTTATGTGCAATTTGGTCACTACTTCCCACAATTCGGTATGAGCTTGAAATAAAATGGTTATTTATTAAAGCATGAATATAGAACGGTGATTTTTCTTTTACCCCGGCATAAACGAAATTCAGCGCGCTTAATACCTGTCTTAGTCTAGGATTTTTTGTTATTGATGATATATGGTCCCATGCATTTATTCGAAGGTATTTATCAGCAGCGTCAGATGCATTTTCTGTACTCTTTAAATGATAGATATTTTGAGTGTTGATTGTGTTTTTTATTTCTGACACATAGTTTTCAATTGCATCTTTTTCATGAGGAAAATATTCGATCATCTGATTTATAAAATTCTGATAACCAATGGGGAATTTATATTCAATTCCGTCAATATTGAATATATCAAATCCGGTTTCATCCAACCTATGGTATTCTATACCATCAAAAAGATTGAAGTATTTAAAAATCTTATTAAGTGTCTGTCCCTCGTCAAGGCTTCCCATATAATGCATGCCTGTACTAAAAGTGCATCCTTTTCTATTGAACGATTGTAATGAACCTCCAATTTGATTATTCTTTTCAAGTACCAGCACTTTATCTCCTCTTCTACTAAGGATTACTCCGCAAAGCAAACCTCCAAGACCACTGCCAATTATAATTTTATCGTATTTTTTTCTCAAATTTAGTCTTATTATTTAGCACAAAGATAATACGTAAATCAAGTTTGAAGTCCTCTTTGTATTATCAATAATCCTAAGTTTATAATTATGATTTTGTGCAATTGTTTCTATCATTGATTTGGAAACAAACTCCAGTTTAAATTCTGCTTTATTGAACCCTAAATTTGTTGAAAATAATTCAGTAATCCTGGTGCCTAAATGTCTGTTGCCCATATCTTTGTTAGCGTCACGGATGATTATTAATCCATTGTCGTTTAATTTTTTAATGCAGGATTCAACTATGTCTATTTGTAATTTTTCTGGCAAATAATGCAGTACATCATTCATAATAAATACATCTGAGTAATTCATATCAACCTTTGTTATATCGCCTGTTATGAAATTTACGTTATCTGATTTTATTGCACAATGCATTGCTACTTCAATTTTATCAGCATCGTAGTCGATGCCAGTTATCTTTCGATCTTTGGAAACGAGGTTCAACATAAGTGGAAGGTATCCATACCCACAACCTAGATCAGTAATTGTGCATTTTTTAGGAATTAGTTCGTTAAAGATATTGTAATTGTTTTCCAGATTGAGCTTTATCCGTGTATACCATTCCAACACAGGGCCTTTGTATAGGAAATTCTTTTTGACAAAATCATTAAAATAGTCTGGTGTTTCCAACATTGTAGCCACCTTATAATATTCGGCTTCAAAGTATTTTTTTACATTCTTGGCCTGATCTCTTGCAGTGATTCCATATTTCCCATCTGAAAGTTTTATTCGTGGAAGGAATTTTGTAACAGCAGTTGCCCTCTTTAAAAAGAATTCACTTTTCTTTAGAGCTTCCTTTTGTCCGTATATAATAATGGAAGTATATCTAGATTTAATTCGGAGGCCAAATAAAAAGCACCTTTATGAAACCTCTTTAATTTACCACCTTCTGAACGATGACCTTCTGGGAATATAACAACCGAATATCCTTCATCGGTTTGTTTTTTAACCTGATTAATTATGGATTCATAATTGCCACCAACTTTAATAAATCCTGCGTATCTGAGGGCAGGACCATAAATTGGATTACTGAAATTTCGAGGATTGGTAAGCACAACAACTCTATGGTTCAGTAACATCATCAACATTAAGTCGATGTGTGATTGATGGTTTGCAATAATTATTGCCGGTTTTGTATAATCTTCGTTGTTGGGATTGATAATTATCTTTTTCGAAACAAAGTTCATGTAAATCATAAACCATGTAAGGTAACGAAAAAGTTTGTGGATAAAGATCTTCTTTGCTTTTGTTGGGATGGGAACTAAGCGAAACAATAATGACAATATTGAGAGGATTATTGATCCACTAACGAAAACAAATAATGCCCACATCGAGAACAGAAAGTCGACAAGTGTTATGGGGCGATTTCTTAATCCCTTTTTATATGTAACTAGCCACTTAAATATTGCAGGGAGCAGTGTAAATGTGATAAATATTACCGACAATATTCCGATAATCGACATTGTTGCAATTGATCTTAAAGCCGGATGAGCTGCAAAAATCAATACACCAATACCCAGTAATGTTGTAATGCCTGATAATATTACAGATACTTTGTAAGAACTGATATTGTGAATTCCGTATTTATATTCAAGAAGCAATCCACGCATTATAAAAATACTGTAGTCGATACCTAATCCAAATATAAATGTGAGTATTATTATATTGAATATATTGAACTCAATTCCTAAGATGCCCATTATTCCTACTGTCCATATCCAGCTTAAAATCATTGGGATCATAGTAATAATTGTTAGTTCAATTCTACCGTAAGCCAGCAGAAGGATAATAAATACTAATGAAATGGAGATAAGGACAAGCTTGTTAAAATTATCCTTAAGGATAGTAACAAATTCACTTGTTATTAATCGTTTGTCAATAATCCACGCGATTTGATTTTCATTAAATGTATCATAAACTTTAGTTATATCTTCATCTCTGTTGTTAACCTTAACCACATTAATTATTGCTGACAAAGTATCAGTTTCAATAATGAAATTCTCCAGAAACAAATGATTAATCACGCCTGTATCATAAAATGAAATAGGTTTAAATTCAGCGTTTATCCATGCCTCAAATTTACCGAATGCTCCATCTCTAAACCCCAACGACTGAGCATCTGTATTAATTTCACTTATTACTTTTTCTCCATTTATCTTCCAATAATTATTCCATATGTTAATGGCTTTAACTTGTTCTCTTTGTGAGGGGAATATATTATTAACCACAGATGCGTTTTGAATTGTTCCTTCATCTTTTAACTTATTAATGAGCTTTGATGTTCTGTTATTATTTTCCATTGCATCATCCGGATTATCTCCTGGTGACACTATGTAGATTGTTTTTTTGCTTAGGTTAGTTACCTTGTTTAGTCGCTGTTCAACTTGCTTAAGCTCATCACTCATGTAGTTGTTTTTCATCATGTCAGCATCAAAACCAACTTGTTTTGAAAAAAAGAAAAGCACTATAGTAGCAACAACAATCCCAAGTTTTAAGGTGCTATTTTTTGAATAGTTGAATCCTGCAACCTTATCAATCCAATTTATACTATGTGTTTCTAACCGTCCTTTTTTTATTCCTGTAAGATGAGGGAGAACAATGAGGGAGAATAATGCTGCACTTATAATACTTATTGCTGCAAATAAACCCAAATCATTGAGAGCTTCAGAGTTAACAAAATATAATGATAAAAAGGCGGATGCAGTAGTTAAACTACTGAGAATAACAGGTGTAGACAGGTTCTTGAAAATCAGGCTATGTGATCCATGTTGTCGGAAATGTGAATAAATATGTAGAGCATAATCTACTGATATTCCCAGTAAAACTGATCCAATACCAAGGGATATGGCTGATATTTCCTTCTTAAAAATATACAACATTGCCAACGATACTAAGGCTCCAAATGCCACGGGAAGGAAAACAATAAAAAAAGTACGCTTGCTACGAAAAAACAATGAAATAACCAAAATAAGAACGATCATGGCCAATGTAACAGTAATAATGATATCTTTTTTTATTTGGTTTGCATTTCCAAGGGCAACAACGGCATTTCCAAAATAATCTACCCTAATATCAGCATAATCATTTTTTGCGAGATTTTTAATAATCTCATCTACACCATCAAACAGGATATTGTTATTGGCAGTTTTATTTGTTGATGTAGGGGTTAATAGGAAAATAATATTACGCTTATTATCGGAAATAAAATAGCGGTTGTATATCTGAAAGTCATTGTCAATATTAGCTGACTTAAATTTGTTCAGTGCGATGGGAGTGAAGAAAAGAGGATCGGCAGCTATTAGTTTTTTAGTTACAAATGATATAGGCGACATAAGAGTTGAGTAGTTAGTCGCCATCGTGTTTTCAATATTTTTAGCCAGGATTAAAGTATCAATCACCTTGTAATCTTCTTCTGTAAGAAAGACCGGAAGGTTGTTTAATACAATATTATAAACATCCATCATTTCTTCCTGTCCAGGTGCAAAATCAATTGATTGTACGAGCTTAGGAACAAATCTTGAATTAATTGAATCCGTTAGTCGATCCGCAAAATCTGAAAGTAAATTTGGATTCGATTTAGTTGTGTCTTTCAGACTAATATTAAAAACAACTTTATCCATGAATTTTGAATTGGAGTACACAAAATTCATATTGTTAATTTTATCTGTATCAGGAAGTATTTTAGTAATATCTTCTGAAAGTTTAAGCTGGCTAGCGAAAAATGCACTAATCAAAACTATTACGACCAAAAGAAATAGTGAGAAAATTTTGAACTTCTCAATCAAGCGGTATATTGCTATAAAAAGTTTACTCATTGGGTGATGTTGTCGTAGTTATCGTTGTTGTCAAAGTTGTCTTTTATCACATTAAATCAGGTTAACTTAATTACCATGACAAACAGACAACAATTATTAATCATTTTTCAACTTTCTTACTTTGGCTAATTTAAGTATTGCATATGATATTAAACCTGCGCTGGTTCCTAATAATATCCCTAGTAATAGACTACCAATTATGTATTGTAGTATACTATATCCAAATTCATTTAGTGTACTGTAAAATCCACCATGCAATACCTGTTGTTTCAAATACTCTATTGTTTCGGAAGTGAATTCACGAGGATTTTCTATGAGTATACCTCCAACCAGGTAACTAAAATAAATAATTATGGGAATAAATGGAGGCAAACTAATATTAGAGAATGCTAGTACTATAATTTTATTAAGTCGGAAAATATGAGCAAGCAATGCAGCAACCACCATTTGGAATCCCCAAATTGGAGTTATTCCCATAAATACCCCAAATCCAATAGCCATCGATATCTTATAAGTATTTTCATTGTGGAGCATTATTTGCTCTTTCACTATTTTTGTAAACTTATTTTTTGCAAGATATTTAATTGCTCTTAAGGGGATTATGTACAAAAATGTGATCAAAACCAATACTGTATTTAGTATACTGATCCTTGTGAAATCGGGTAATGGTCTGAAGTGCGTTATTCGTTCATTGGCAGGGGGATAATAAACTTTAACTGGAATGGGAACAATTTTTATACTACTCCATGCAGACCTAACTAATACTTCAATTTCGAATTCAAATTTATTTGTAAAGAAGTGTGTTTTCTTATACAAATTTATTGGATATAATCTAAATCCCGATTGTGTATCAGGAAGTCTTTGATTTGTTTCAGCCCAGAACCAGAAGTTTGAGAACTTATTGGCAAAAGTATTTTTTGATGGCATGCCATCTGCTTCAATATTTCTTGATCCAATAATTAATGAATCAGGATTTTTCTTGAGCTCTTCAATAAATAATGGAATATCATCAGCAAAATGCTGCCCATCTGAATCAATGGTTATTGCATAGTCGAAGCCTAACAACAATGCCTTTTTAAAGCCCGTTCGTATTGCCCATCCTTTACCTTTGTTCTTATCGTACCTTATAATTTCTAAAGATTCATAATCCTTAAGAACTAAAGGTGTGTTGTCGGTTGAACCATCATCCACAATAATTATATTCTGAATATATTTAAGAACGCCATCCACAACCTGTTTTAATGTGTTAGCATTATTGTAGGTTGGGATAATAACACAAATTTTCTGTTTGACGATAGTATTATTTTGGTTCAAATTAGAGATATTTAGTAATAATTGTTAGTGCTGTTTATCAAGTTTCCAATTCTTAGGGTTGTTTTGTATGTATTTTTTAATTCGCCAATATTCTTCCATATTTCGAATTATATGATCATGATAGTTTGATTGCCATAGTTTGTTGTATTTATTATATTTTTCCAGATCAAGTTTGTTTTGATCAATAAAATCATCAATTTTAGTATTAACAGAAGATTTATATCCGGCTAAAAAGGATGATATGGATTTAGGTTTTCGGTATAGTTTTGGATTTGATTTATCTAATCCGGTTTCTAATTGATCTGGATGGTCGCTTCCTCGTCGAGACGGACGGCCGTACGTCTGTACGACGGAAGCGGGCTTTTTTATGATGATTATTGCATGAAGATGATTTGGCATTAATATATATTCATCTAATAATAATTCTTTTCGTATGTCAAATGAAGCAAGCCATTCGATGTCGGCAATTATTCCAAAATCAGATGGTATTAATTTGTTGTTTTCAATTTCTCCAAAAATACAATCTCTGTTTTCTGTTACTATAGTGATGAAATAATGGCCATTTCCTGAATAATCCCAGTTTTGTAATCGGTTGGATTCAATCCTGTATTTTCCTTTAAACAGAGTCATTCTAATTGTCTACTTATAGTATGAATTACTATCGATAAGAATATTTTGATTATTCTGGTAAAGTGCATAATTAAAGCCGGGTTGTAAACAATAAGCTCCGGTATCGCCCTGTTTGTTCACTGCAATAAATCCAATTTGGTATTTTTTATGATCGGGAACTTTGTTTACAATTCTCAAAACAGCTTCTTCAACAGCCTGTTGTGGTGTTCTTCCATTACGCATTAACTCAACAACTAAAAACGATCCTACTGTTTTCATAACAAGTTCACCCATCCCGGTTGCAGTTGCCGCCCCAATTTCATTATCTACAAAAAGGCCAGCTCCAATTATTGGTGAATCACCAACTCTTCCTCTCATTTTAAATCCCATCCCACTGGTTGTACAAGCTCCGGCGATGTCTCCTGCTGAATCTACTCCCAATAGACCAATGGTGTCATGGTATTTATTTGGTTCGTTCTCCCAGTTTGGTTTTGGATCGTAACCAGTTTCTATTAATTCTTTTTTCCATGCTTTTTCAGTAGCAGGTGTTAATAGATTTTCTTTTTTGAATCCATTTTCAAGAGCAAACTGAAGAGCTCCATCTCCAGATAGCATAACGTGTGGAGTACTATCCATTACAAGTCGTGCCACTGATATGGGGTGCATAATATTTTCTAAAAAACAAACCGAACCAGCATTGCCATCTGGCCCCATTATTGATGCATCTAATGTAACATGGCCTTCTCTGTCAGGGTAACCACCAATACCAACACTCCTGTTATTGGGATCAGCTTCTGGTATCCAAACTCCCTGTTCCACAGCATCAACAATACTACCACCATTAACTAACACCTGCATTGCAGCTTCATTGGCTTCAATCCCGTGATTCCAGGTTGAAATAAATAAAGGTAAGTTATCAGTATTTAAATCAAGTGGTAAAATACTACTTTGCGACTTTATTATATTTGGAACTAAAGACAGGGCACTAACAGCAGCGACTCTTTCAATAAATTTTCTTCTGTCTATCATTTTTTTAAAAAATTAATCCAATAATTAACTAGATCACAAATTACGCAATTTTATTCGGTTTATATCCAGATATTCCATAAAAAGCGATGTATATATAGCTGAATACAGGTATGATAAACGACATATGAACTCCATAGCTATCAGCGATAGCTCCCATTATTAGTGGTAAAATTGCTCCACCTAATATCATCATTACCAATAATGACGAACCTTGACTTGTGTATTTGCCCAATCCCGAAATTGCTAACGTAAATATATTTGACCACATTATCGAATTAAATAGTCCAATTGCAATTATAGTCCATAAAGCAATACTACCAGTTGAATTAAGTGCGATAATCAGGAAAATTAGGTTTATTCCGGCGAATACGTAGAGAGTTCTATGTGGTAATGATTTTCCAATAAAGAATCCGATAAGATTAATAACAAGGAAAATAAGATAAATTAAGGCAGCGTCAAAGCTTGTTGTTAAACCTAGTATAACAAAGGCCAATATCGAAATGGATGGCATCACTAATAATTTAACCCATCTTTTTGAATTGCTTAAAGACACAGCACCAAGAAATCGTCCAATCATTTGTCCTCCCCAATAAATTGAAACATATATGCTAGCATCAGCATCGGTAAATCCGCCAATTTCTGGTAGGTTTAAATAGCTAATTAGCATGCTGCCTATACTTACTTCACCTCCAACGTACATAAAAATTGCGATCATTCCGAATACAAGTTGACGGTGTTTCAATGCACCGAATCCCGGAGTTACTTCATCAGGATTTGTAAACCTTGGTAAGGGAGTAAAAGTTATGGCAATTGCCATCAACATGAATATACCGGCGAAAACTAAATAGGGAATTTTAACCGCATCCGATCCTGCTGATTCTTTAAAAAATGTAAAAATTAGAAAGCCACCAAGTACTGGTGCAATAGTAGTTCCAAGTGAGTTGAAGCCCTGTGCAAGGTTTAAACGTGATGAAGCTGATTCTGACGGCCCCAGAATGGCAACATATGGATTTGCAGCTATTTGCAATAAGGTAAAACCAAGTCCCAGTACGAATAATGCCGACAAAAAGAAGCCATACATATGAAACTGTGCTGCCGGATAAAATAGTAGTGCGCCAACTCCGGAAACTAATAATCCAATTATAATTCCTTTTTTATATCCTATCTTATTAATTGGGTCACCATGAGTTACTGATATGATGAAGTAAACCAACGACCCAACGAAATAGGATGTAAAAAAAGCAAATTGAATGAGCATTGCCTTTGTGTGAGTAAGATCGAAAGATCCTCTGAGATAAGGTATAAGAATGTCGTTTAATGCGGTCATAAATCCCCACATAAAAAATAAAAAAGTAAGGCTTACAAAGGCAGTTCTATATGAATTTGATTGGGTTTTGTTCATCAGTATTTACGATAAGAAACAATGAAATTATTTTAATTAATTAGGGATAATCGATAGTTAGTTCAACAATAACTAATTTGCAAGCAATTGCTTAACAATCCCTGAGACTGTTTTGTTATCTGCTTTTCCAACAAGTTGTTTACTTGCCATACCCATAACACGTCCCATATCCTTCATTGATGTTGCCCCTGTATCTTCAATTATTTTTTTGATTATAGCAACAACTTCTTCCTCACTCATTTGTTCAGGTAAATACTTTTCGATTATAGAGGCCTGATAAATTTCATCTTCTGCCAGTTCATCACGATTTTGCTCTCTATAAATAATGGCTGATTCTTTACGTTGCTTTACAAGCTTTTGCAACAAGGTAAGTTCAATATTTTCAGGTATCTCGGCTCCACCAGCTTCAGTACCTGTTTTTTCTAATAGTAAAGCTGCTTTTATAGCTCTTAACGCTTCAAGTTTTCTTTTATCGCGGGCAAGCATGGCTTGCTTGATATCATCATTAATGGTAATTTCAAGACTCATAGGTTCAATTTTTACATGCAAATATACTCATATTGGCATAGAAAAATTTATACTTAAGACTAAATTAAGGAATTAGAAAAAGAGTAAGAACAATAAGTATACTACTAATCCACATTATCATGTAAGAATGAATTATCAGATTTTATCACGGGTTGATTTTTTGAATCTTCGCCCAATGTAAATCTTGATATTGATGACTCAGCCGAATAATCCTTATCATCGAGTTGAACTTTCTTTCTAATGTATGCAGGCTCATTTTCATATTCAGCTATTTTTTCATGAGATCGTAAATTGATACTCAGGTTTTTTAGTTTATTCACTCTTTCAGCTGCATTTTTTGAAATACTGTCATCATCAGTTTGAGGATTTGGTTTAGTCTCTTCAATTGTCTCTGGGCTTTTTGAAGATACAGTATGACCAATACTCAAATATGGTTCGTCCGATCGTCTTATTAATGAAGATAGATTAGGTGTTGACCGAACTATTGGAACTTTAATATCCTGATGTTCATTTTCGATATCCCCAAGTGAATGAACTATCTTACTTTCTTTATCTTCAATTTTAAAAGAAGGAATTATTTCAGGAGTAATTTTTTTAATTTCCAGTATCTCATCCTCTTTTGTTTCAATTGAAGTTGATTGTGTTGGACTGGACTTGGTTGGGTATGTTTTATTTCCACTACCCACAACACCAACAACTGTACTTTCTTTTTCCGGTTCTTTTTTTACAGTATCAAAACCAGTAGCAATAATTGTAATTCCCACGCTATTACCTAATGATTCATCTTTACCAACTCCCCAAATAGTTTCGGCTTCGTTACCGCTCTCTTTTTGAACATAGTCGGTTATTTCAGTAATCTCATCCATGGTAATGTCTTCAGTACCTGTGGTGATGTATAGGAGTATATCTGTGGCTCCGGCAATTTCGTTATCATTTAGTAGTGGAGACTTCATTGCTTCGTCGATTGCCTTGTATGCACGATTTTCACCTTCAGCTCTTGCTGATCCCATTATTGCCTTACCACTGTCCTTAATTACAGTTCTTACATCTTCAAAATCAACATTTACATATCCGGTAACAGTAATGAGTTCGGCAATACCTTTGGCTGCCGACGATAGTACATTATCTGCCTGAGCAAATGCTTCGGCCAATACTAAGTTTCCAAATTGCTCGCGTAATTTATCATTGCTGATTACAAGTAGTGCGTCTACGTATTTTTTTAATTCACTAATGCCCAATTCCGCTTGTTGTTTCCTTCTTCGTCCTTCAAATCCAAAAGGTAGAGTAACAATACCAACAGTAAGGATATTCATTTCACGTGCCAACTTTGCAATTACAGGTGCGGCACCGGTTCCTGTCCCACCTCCCATTCCTGCAGTAATAAATAGCATTTGAGTAGTGCCATCATTTAAAAGTTCCTTGATTTTTTCAATGGAATCTTCTGCCGATGATTTTCCAACCTCAGGGTTTGCTCCTGCACCCAAACCACCCTTGTCACCAATTTCAATTTTTATTGGAACAGGACTTGATTCTAGAGCTTGTAAGTCGGTGTTACATACTGCAAACTCAACGCCGGTTATTCCCTGCTTAAACATATGGTTTACAGCGTTAGAACCGCCGCCGCCAACTCCTAATACTTTTATTATAGAGGGGTGTTGTTTTGGTTGAAATGTAATCATATCAGTCATAGTGTTTTTGGACATATTAAAAATAAACTATTTGATAAGTTTGGTGTGTTTATTTATTAGTAGTTTTTAACAATGAAAAGTTAATTCAATTTTACTCCGAAGTATCACTTTCAAACCAGTCTTTTAATGATTTTAAAAATCTGGCGGTACCCGTTTCTCCTGAAATATCTTTTTCTCTTTTCCTTACTTTCTTTTTGCCTTTTGTGTATAGTTCAACAACTGCTTCATCCTTTAGTAATGATTTATTTTCTTTTACTTTTTCATAATCAAATCTTGAGATACCCTCAATCACTAAACCAACTCCGGTTGCATACATTGGGCTGGCCATTTCGTCAACAACATCATTTGCAAGATGTTCATTTGGGTAACCTATACGAGTGGCCATTCCTGTTATAAATTCGGTAAGTTGGTCGATATGCTTTAGCTGTGCACCTCCACCGGTAAGTACGATACCCGCAATTAATTTTTTTTCGAAACCAGAATTCTTAATCTCAAAATATATCTGTTCAACAATTTCCTCCATTCTGGCCTGAATTATGGAAGCAAGATTTTTAAGGGTAATTTCCTTTGGAGGTCTTCCTCTTAGCCCGGGAATAGCTACAACTTCATCATCGCGATTTTCACTTGCAAGTGCAGAACCAAATTTTACTTTTAA
>JABMPH010000186.1 GCA_013203805.1 Bacteroidota bacterium
GGTACATTGTATGATGCATACGGTGCAGTTGATACGGATGGTTTAGGAACTGCATGGGATTATACCGACAAGAGAGCCGTTAGAGTTCCCGGTACTGTAGATCCAAATGCTGTTTGGACAGCTTCTGAATGGACAATCCTTGCTGCAAATGTTGCCGATTTTGATCCTGGAGTATATACTTCTATTGCTCCCCCAGATGCTACCTTAAGCGATTTGACAATTGATGCGGTAACAGTGGGAAGTTTTAATGCTGCCATTACTAGTTATACCGTTGTATTACCTGCCGGAACGACTACTGTTCCAACTGTTGCTTATACACTAAACGATGCAGGGGCAACGGCCAGTCAAGTGGATGCCACTGATTTAGCAGGTGATGCAAGTGCTCGTACTACCACAATAACAGTTACTGCAGAAGATGGGCTAACTACTTTAGATTATACCATTCTTTTTAACCCAATACTTGAAGTTGCAACTATTGCCGATCTTAGAGCTGTTACAGATTTAGACCGTACTTATACCGTTACAGGAGAAGTTGTCCTTACACATCAGGATGGTTTTCGCAATAAAAAGTACCTCGAAGATGCAACTGGTGCAATTGAAGTAGATGATGTATTAACTGGAAACTTTGATCCGGGTGTTATTACAACTGTATATAATGTTGGTGATGGTATTACTGGACTTACTGGAGTATTAGAGGACTATTATGGTTATCTGCAATTTCATCCATCAGTCAATCCAGGAGAGGCAACAAGTAATATAAATGCTGTTGAACCACAAGTAATTACTGTTTCGGAGTTTACTTCTAATTTTGACACATATGCTTCAGAATTTGTAAAGATTGTGGGAGTGAGCTTTGCGGATGGAGGAAGTACTTTTGGTAATGGTAAAAACTATGCAGTAACAGTAGGAGAAGATGCTACTGTTGTACGTACCCATTTCTACAATACAGTTACTGGAGCCATACCTAATATGGCTGATGTTCAAGGTGTTGCTGTTTGGGATTTTGGTGCAGCTAAAATAGCGCTTCGTATGCAATCTGACCTAATGCCTTACAGCTCAGACGCTTCACTTTCTGACCTACAGGTTAATGCTGCAACAGTTTCTGGATTTGTCGCAGGTACAATGTCTTATGACGTATTATTAGATGTTGGTACAACTACAGTTCCTCCAGTTACATATACAATTACGGATGCCGGCGCTACTGCAGTTCTTACCGACGCTACCGATCTTTTCGGTGACCTAGCTGCAAGAACTACAACTGTTGTTGTAACTGCAGCAGATGGTACTGAAGCAACATACACTATTGTATTTACCGTTGACAATACCGGTCTTGATAATTCAATGAGTACTAAGCTGACTCTTTATCCTGTTCCTGCCAGCAATGTATTGAACATTAAAGGCATGAACGGAATTAATAGCATTGAAATAATAAATGTTGTTGGAAATGTTGTGAAGAGAATGAATGTTGAATCAGAAATGATGAGCATTGATATCTCCAATCTTTCTTCAGGCGTTTACTTTATTCGTGCTAATGAAAGTACTTACAGATTTATTAAGAAGTAAGAAAGTTCATAAAATTTTTTGCTTAGCAGATTATTAAAATGCAAGGGGCGCATAAAATTCTTTCAAAGAAAATATGCGCTCCCTGCAATTTAAAATATTCAGATTGAAATAATTTTTTAAGGTACCGGGAATAAGATGTATTAAACTAAATTTTATAATTATGAAGAAAATATTTTTACTTTTTAGCTTTGTAGCAGCAGGTTTTTTACTTAATGCACAAAGTCAGCTTATAATTTCAGAATATGTGGAGGGCTGGTCGAATAATAAAGCATTGGAATTGTTTAACCCTACAAATACTGCTGTTAATCTTAAAGATTTTAGATTGATCAGATATTCCAATGGAGAAGATGTTCCCGCTCCACAGGATAAATGGACAATCAGACTGCCAGATTATTCTCTTGATCCATTCAAAACAATTGTAATTGTTATTGATCAGAGGAATCCACTAGGCACCGGGCAGGATGCACCAGTTTGGATGCAATTACAAGAAAGAGCCAACATTTTCCTTTGTCCTGAGTATGAGGTGTCTGAGACAATGTATTTTAATGGCGATGATGCTATTGTTATTGAAAAAGAAGTAAGTGCAGGAGTATTTAAAATACATGATATTTTTGGGAGATGGGGGGCACCTGCCCCTGCTGACGCTTTGTTTGTCGGATCAGAAAAGCGAGATGGTGCTTGGACAAATGTGAGTCCATTTTTTACTGGTGAAGGAGTTGCTATAACAGCCGAACATACCATGGTTCGGAAATCTAATGTTTCTGAGGGTATAAAAACGAATCCTACAATTTTTAACCCACTGGCAGAATATGATACGCTTTCGGCAAACACATTCAATCATCTGGGATGGCATAAATTTGATAATGCACCTGCTAATGCTACTCCGGTATTCACTAATCAGAATATGAAATTTTTTGTTAGTCCAACTGCAACCAATGGAACTGAAATTGGCAATATTGGAGTAACAGATTCTGAAAGCGACGCATTAAAGTATTACATCGATTATGGAAACTTTATTTATATTGCAGATACCAGACACGAACCTTTTAAACTTGATAAAACAACTGGTAAGCTTAGCCTTGTTGATGCGGTAGGACTTGCCCCTGAACTTATCGATACTTTCTACCTTAAAATTTATGTAACCGATGGCTTTTCACAAGCAGGTCCTGCAACAGCAATGGTAGTTGTTACCGACAGTCCAAATGTTGGTGTAAATAATAATCTGGAAGATGTTTCCCTAAAAGTTTACCCTAATCCTGCCACTAATGGCAGAATTTCTATTTCTGCATCCAAGGCATTTAATTCTTACGAGCTTATTAATGTTACCGGACAAGTTGTTCAAAAAGAATCATTTGGAAGCTTTGTAAATAGCAAAGAAATTTCTGTAACTGATATTTCAAAAGGCATTTATTTTATGTCTGTGAATTTTGATAAGGGTTATAATAAAATCGTTAAACTTCTTATTAAATAATACTAATACTCTCTTATTGAGAGGAAAATATTCATTGAACTTCCATCAGGATCACGATGGATGTTCAATGTTTTTAAGTTTTTAATTCGGAAACAATTTTGGATTTTAATGCTCTGAAAAATATTAATAATAACAGATGATTTGAATATGGAATAATAAAATTGTCGGAAAATGCAAAATTCTGAAATCAATATTTGTTGTTCGATATTCAACATCCAAACAAGGAGACAAACTGAATTTTTTACTACCACCCTCCTCCCGATGGCTATAGCCCCCCCCCCTATGCTTCCGCTGAAGCTTCAGCGACACGCGGA
>JABMPH010000187.1 GCA_013203805.1 Bacteroidota bacterium
GCCTTATTGTTTGCACACTGTTCGAGTCAGGGTGTTCAAGAAAGTAATATTACTTCCGATAAAAGTTTCTGAATACTCTGACGGCTGTCTATTACTGCGAGTAAAATAACACGCCTATTTTCCTCATCAACTCGATAGAAAACTATATTATGTTGATCAATTAAATATTGGCGATATTCCTTAATACCGAGGCTAACTAAACGATCACTGATAGGGGCTATAAATGGATTATCAGACAGATTTTCTACGATTGAGCTTTTGATTAATTGTTTTGTTTCCAGAGCGAGCTTTGGAGAGAACTTAATTGATAAAAAATGAACTAACCTTTGAAGGCAAAGTTTGAAGACTGGTGAAGCGGTTATCTCATACATAAGTGATGAACACTATTCAGTAAAAGCTTGTTCGATAGTTAATAAACCATCTTTTGCCAACTTATTTGATAAAGATAGTAGCTTTAGCAATGATAAAGATTCTTGTAGATATTCATAATCTTCGACATTCTGTAATACGAAGCGGGCTTTACCATTTTGAGTAATTAAAAGAGGATTATCTAATTCCAGATGATTAGCATGTTCTTTAACGTAGCTGAGCGTTTCTGTGCGCATGGGAGTACCTTGATCAGACTTTATATAGTCCGATAATAGACCGATTGTTATTTGTATTCAAGATATTATTAGAGAAGCTAGACAATATGCAGATTTGAATGCATAAAATCAGTGTTGGCAAGTTAACTTTCTCTGATAGAAATATCCAATCTTGAGTAAACCCTCCGACTGCAGGGATCAATAGTAAGACAGAGCCGGTTAGTTTTGCATGCTGGTTGACATCCAACCCTAACTCTCTTCCCTAGCTCTCTTCCCTAACCCTCTTAACCATCACATCAAACATAGATTTCATTTCATCTGAAGGCTCATCACCCATTAAACTAACCACCACAATCGCTATAGAACTTAAAACAAATCCCGGTACGATTTCGTAAATGTAGTTGCTCAACGATTGCTCACCAATAGTAATCGGCGCATAAATCCAAATTAAAACAGTACTAGCCCCAACAACAATTCCCGACAATGCACCTGCAAAGGTCATTCGCTTCCAATACAAACCAAAAATAATCAATGGCCCAAATGCCGCGCCAAAACCTGCCCATGCGTTACTGACTATATCTAAAATTGAACTGTCTCGGTTATATGCCATTGCAATCGCTAACAAGGCAACCAACACCACACAAATTCGTCCCATGAAAACTAATTGTTTTTCACTGGCTTTTTTATTAATAAAAGCTTTGTAAACATCTTCGGTTAAAGAACTTGAAGTCACTAGCAATTGCGAAGATACCGTACTCATAATGGCCGCAAGAATTGCTGCTAACATAAAGCCTGCAATTAATGGGTGAAATAATACTTGTGATAAAACAATAAAAATCGTCTCTGGATCTCCCATTTCTATATTGTGTTTGGCAATATAAGCAAAACCAAAAAATCCAGTGGCTATTGCTCCGACTAAGGCAACAATCATCCAGCTCATTCCAATACGTCTCGCTACTTTGATATCTTTTATTGAGCGAATTGCCATAAATCGAACGATGATATGCGGTTGACCAAAATATCCAAGCCCCCATGCCAATGAAGAAATAATCCCGATCGCTGTTGTTCCGGCTAATAAATCCATGTGAGTGGGACTTAAACCGGAAATAGCTTCATTAATCGCTGACACGCTACCAAAATCAAAAATAATCACAACCGGCACTAAAACCAGTGCGATAAACATAATACAACCTTGTACAAAATCGGTCATACTCACTGCTAAAAAACCACCAAATAGGGTATAAGTTACCACCACTCCAGCGGTGATGTACAAGCCTAATTCGTAACTTAAACCAAAAGACGATTCAAAGAGCTTACCGCCACCGACTACGCCAGAAGAGGTATAAACGGTAAAAAATACGATGATTACAATGGAAGAAACAATTCTTAATAGGCGCGTTTTATCTTCAAATCGATTCTCAAAAAATTCTGGCAAGGTAATCGAATCATTTGCTATTTCGGTATAGGCTCTCAATCTTGGAGCAACAATAAGGTAGTTAACATAAGCACCAACCACCAAGCCGACACCTATCCAAATA
>JABMPH010000019.1 GCA_013203805.1 Bacteroidota bacterium
ACTTTATGGTGAGCTATATCACTGGGCTGCTGCAACTCATCCTATAGGAACTATGCTTGATGTTTATGAATGGGACACAGGGAAATATCTTGGTGAAATTAAACAGGCATTGAAGACATAAAATGTTGTTGGTAATATGAACGAAAATCAGGTGGCAATTGGTGAACCCACTTATGGCGGACGACAAGAGCTAGCAACTCAGGCAGGAGCCATAATGGATTATGGTAGCCTTATTTATATTGCCTTGCAAAGGGCAACTTCGGCACGTGATGCAATAAAGATAATGACCAGTCTTGTTTCAGAATATGGTTATTATAGCGTAGGTGAATCATTCTCAATTTCTGATAAAAATGAAGTTTGGATTTTTGAATTAATTGGAAAAGGTGAAGGCGAAAAAGGTGCTGTGTGGGTTGCAAGGAGGATTCCTGATGGCTATGTAAGCGGCCACGCCAACCATGCTCGTATCGAAACATTTCCTTTGGCAGATAAAAAGAATTCTATAACTTTTAGTAATATCGATGAAATCTATAATACCGCTGTTGATGTTGTTTATGCTGATGATGTAATTTCATTTGCACGATCAAAAGGATGGTATACTGGTGAGGATAAGAATTTTTCGTTTTCTGAAACATATGCACCTGTAGATTTTGGGGGTGCACGCTTTTGCGAGATAAGAGTTTGGACCATGTTTAACAAAGTTGCTCCAGACATGGACAAATACTGGGATTATGCAAAGGGTATTATAGAGCACAATGATAAATTTAAGGATGGATCTGCAAATCCAAATCATTATGCAACTAACCGTATGCCTTTGTGGGTTAAGCCTACAAAAAAAATTAGTGTTCATGATATGATGGGTTTTATGCGCGACCATCTTGAAAATACAGAATTAGATATGAGCATGGATGTTGGTGCTGGAGCTTTTGGCAATCCATATCGCTGGCGTCCACTTACATGGAAAGTTGACGAAGTTTCATATTGTAATGAACGTGCTACAGCAACACAACAAACTGGGTTTTCGTTTGTAACACAATCACGTAGCTGGTTGCCTGATGCTATTGGTGGTATATTCTGGTTTGGTGTTGATGATGCTTCAGGTACTGTTTATATGCCAATGTACACATGCATTACTGAGATTCCAAATAATTTCGCTGTTGGAAATGGCTCAATGATGGAGTTTTCAGAAACCTCAGGTTTTTGGATTTTTAATCAAGTGCAGAATTTTGCATATACTCGTTATAGTTATATCCATCCTGAAATAGAAAAAGTTCAAAATAAATTTGAAACAGGTTTTATCGCAATTACACCAGCTATTGATGCAGGTGCAAAAGCGTTATTTGACAAAGATAAAGGTGCAGCAGTTGCTTATCTCACAAATTATTCAAATTCTGTTGGGGCAGATGTGTTCAACACATGGAAAAAACTATACAGCTCACTGTTTGTTAAATATATGGATGGCAATATTAAAACAGTACGTGAAATTCCTGAAGGATACAAGTACTATGCTCCTGAAGTATCACAGCCCGGATATGGCGAAGATAAATATCGAATAATAATTAATGAAACCGGCGATCAATTTAAGGTAATCGGCGGAGACGGACATTAGAGTTCACTGTTGTGAGTTTAGGGTTTTGGGTTCTGAGTTGTGGGTTGAGAGTTGTGGGTTGAGAGTTAACCCTAAACTCAGAACCCTGAACTCAAAACCCAAAACACAGAACTCAAAACCCAAAACATAAAACAAAATGAAAAAGATTCTACTATTTTTTGCAATGGCAACAATTATTTTTACTGCCTGTGAAAACAACAACACTAAGAAAGAAATGAATGATAACCCATTTTTCAGTGAATGGACAACTCCCTATGGTGTACCCCCATTTGACATTATAAAAGATGAACATTTCATCCCTGCATTTGAAAAAGGCATTGAAATTCAAAATAAAGAAATTGAAGCAATTGTTTCAAATCCAAAGCCACCAACATTTGCAAATACTATAGTTGCATTGGATCACAGCGGTGAAGATCTTCGGAGAGTAGGGGGTGTGTTTTTTAATTTAACTGAGGCCAATACCAATGATGAAATTACTCGCATAACTGGTGTAATGGCACCAAAACTTGCAAATCATAACGACAATATTATGCTTAACGCAAAATTGTTTGGTAAGGTGAAGCAGGTATATGATAATCAGAAAGATCTTAACCGTGAGGTTGAAATTGGCAATTCTCAGGCACTTAATCAGGAGCAGGTAGCTTTGCTAGATGATGTTTATCAGGGTTTTGTTAGAGGTGGTTCGGAGCTTAATGATGATGATCAGGCGAAACTTAGAGTTATTAATAAAAAACTAGCTTCGTTATATCCCGAATTTGGTAATATTCTTCTTAAAGAAAGCAACAATTATTACATGCTAATTGAAGACGAAAGTGAGTTAGCCGGATTGCCTAATTCAGTAAAAGATGCGGCCGCAGAAATAGCAACAGCAAAGGGACATGAAGGTACATGGGCATTTACGCTTGATAAACCTAGCTGGATTCCTTTTTTACAATATGCTGATAATCGTGATCGTAGAGAAGAGCTATATACAGCCTGGATGAATAGAGGCAAAACCAAAGAGTTCAACACAACGCCTATCGTAAACGAAATACTTGTGCTTCGTGAACAAAAAGCAAAACTTCTGGGTTACAATAACTTTGCCGAATACGCTGTTTCGAAAAACATGGCCAAAACTCCTGATAGGGTTTATGAATTATTACTTGGCCTATGGGAACCAGCACTGGAGAAAGCAAAAGCCGAAGGCCTTGAACTTCAAAAAATGATGAATAATCAAGGTGTTGGTGGTGAACTACAAAGCTGGGATTGGTGGTATTATACCGAAAAACTAAGGAAAGAAAAATATGACCTTGACGAAAATGAACTACGCCCATATTTTTCATTGGAGGCAGTAAAAAAAGGTGCATTTGCATTATCCGAACGTCTTTATGGAATTAAGTTTATAAAAAGAACAGATCTTCCTGTTTACCACGAAGATGTTGAGACTTATGAAATAACCGAAGCGGATGGGACTCATATTGGCATTTTTTATGTTGATTATTTTCCAAGAGCATCGAAACGTGGTGGTGCATGGATGGAAGCTTACCGTAAGCAATCTGGATCGGGAGAAAACCTTGTTACACCAATTATTGTAAACGTTGGAAATTTCACAAAACCAACAGCCGATGGTCCTTCATTACTAAGCATTGATGAGGTTCAAACACTCTTCCACGAACTCGGCCATGGATTACATGGTTTCCTTTCGGATGTAGAATACCAATCAATTAGTGGAACTTCTGTAAAAAGAGATTTTGTTGAGCTCCCTTCACAGATTATGGAAAACTGGGCACTTGAGCCTGAATTGCTTAAATTATATGCCTATCATTACAAAACCGGTGAATTAATCCCTCAGGAACTGGTTGATAAAATCCAACTTAGCGGAAAGTTTAATCAAGGTTTTGTAACAACCGAATATTTGGCAGCAAGTATACTCGACATGAACTATCACACTGCAGACAATGCAAGTGAAATTGATATTGAAGTGTTTGAAAAAGAAAGCATGGATAAGCTTGGGTTGATTGATGCAATTATTCCTCGATATCGTTCAAATTATTTTTCACACGCATTTAGTAGCGAAGGTTATGCTGCTGGTTACTATGTTTACATCTGGGCAGCTGTACTTGATGCTGATGCATACGAAGCATTTGTTGAACAAGGAATTTTTAACCGCGAGTTGGGACAAAGTTTCAGAGATGAGGTTATTTCACGTGGTGGGTCTGATGATCCAATGGCATTATTTGTGAACTTTCGAGGTGCTGAACCAAGTTTACAACCATTATTGAAAAAACGCGGGTTAGTAAAATCCGACTCATAAAAGTTGATTCCCCTTTGTGGGACTTTGTGAAATCCTTTGTGTTCCTTTGTGGTAAAACAATTCTGCCACAAATGAACACTTATTTCATACTAAATTTCACCAAAAGAAATATAGACTTTTTATAGTTATGAAATTTCTCGAACTTATATCCTCCCGCCAAAGCGATCGCCAGTACATCAACAAACCTGTTAACAGGGAAACAATAAACAGATGTGTAGAAGCAGCAAGACTAGCTCCATCGGCAAGTAATTCTCAGCCCTGGAAATTTATTGTGGTTGACGATCCTGAGCTTAAGGAGAAGGTAGCCCGGAAAACTTTTGGGCCACTTAAAAGTTTTAACAAATTTGTGCCACAGGCTCCTGTTATTATTGCTATTGTTCTTGAAAAACCTAGGCTAGCAACCGAACTAGGAGGTAGATTAAAGAAAAAAGAATACCCACTCATCGACATTGGAATTGCAGCAGAACATATATGCTTACAGGCAACAGAAGAGGGCCTTGGATCGTGTATGCTGGGATGGTTTGACGAAAAATCTGTGAAAACGTTGCTTAATGTTCCGGAAAAAAAAAGCATTCCATTATTGATTACACTCGGCTATACCAGCAAGGATTATAAACATCGCAAAAAGATTAGGAAAAGTTTTGATGATGTTGTAAGTTATAATTCCTATTAATCCGAAACCGAAAAGCTTAGAGCAAGCTCTCAATCACTTTAGGGAAATGTTTGTATTCTAATCTATGGATTTTCGTAGCTAGGCTTAAGGGTGTTTCATTTTCATCAAGATCAAAATCAGCCTGAAAAATAATTTGTCCATCATCGTAAACACTATTTACCTTATGGATTGTTATTCCCGACTTGGCTTCCCTTGCTTCAACCACGGCCTCATGTACCCTCATCCCATACATTCCTTTGCCCCCGTATTTAGGTAATAATGCAGGATGAATATTGATTATTCTGTTTTCAAATTTATCAATTAAATTTTGTGGAACTAACCATAAAAAGCCCGCCAGAACGACCAAATCAATATTATACTGAGCCAGTAGATTAATAATCTTTTCCGAATTATAGAAGTCATCTCGATTAAAAACATTCACATCAGTAAATAATGAATGTGCGCGTTCAATAACACCAGCCTTTATATTATTTGTAAGCACAACTGCCACGTTAGCTACGGAACTATCTTCAAAATAATTAATAATATTTTCAGCATTTGTACCACTACCTGATGCGAATATGGCTATGTTTTTCATTGTATAATATTCATTGAATAATGCAACAAAATTAGTGTAAATCACAATAATTCAAATTATGAGCAATGACAAATGATTGGTTTGCTGCTAAAAATATAATAACCAATTGTGTAACATTGTTTTAAAAACTTTTTTTATTTTTTGCTTTTTATTGCATTAATACCGTTCTTTGCATCGAGTTTTAACCAAAAATTAGACAAATGTCAGATGTACGTTCAAAAGTAGTAAGCATTATAGTTGATAAGCTTGGAGTAGAAGAGAGTGAAGTAACAAATGAAGCTAGCTTCACCAACGATCTAGGTGCCGATTCACTTGATACTGTTGAATTGATTATGGAATTCGAAAAAGAATTCAACTTATCGATTCCTGATGAAGAAGCAGAGAAAATTGAAACAGTAGGTAATGCTGTTACTTACATAGAAGAACACCAGTAGAAAACAGTTATTTATGGAGTTAAAGCGAGTTGTAATAACAGGACTTGGAGCAATAACTCCCATTGGCAAAAATGTAAAAGATTATTGGGCAGCTTTGCTTGCAGGAGTAAGTGGAGCTGCACCAATAACTAATTTTGATACGGCAAAATTTAAAACGAAGTTTGCCTGCGAAGTTAAAGACTTTGATGCCACGGAGTATTTCGACCGAAAAGAAGTTCGCAAGCATGATCGCTATGCACAATTTGGCATCATAGCTGCTGATGAAGCATTAGCTGATTCGGAAATATTAAACGGCCCAACCGTTGATCGTAATCGAATTGGAGTTATTTGGGCTTCAGGTATTGGTGGTTTAAGCACTTTTTCCCAGTCAGTTTCTGAATTTGCATTGGGAGATGGTACTCCAAGATTTAATCCGTTTTTTATTCCTAAGATGATTGCTGATATTGCAGCCGGTCATATTAGTATTAAATATGGACTAAGAGGGCCAAACTTTGCCACAGTTAGCGCATGTGCATCTTCTGCAAATGCTCTTTCTGATGCGTTTAATTATATCCGTTTGGGAAAAGCTGATGCCTTTATAACAGGAGGATCAGAAGCCGCAATTACAGAAAGTGGTGTTGGTGGTTTTAATGCAATGCATGCCATATCAACGCGTAATGATGACCCACAAACAGCTTCTCGCCCGTTTGATAAAGACCGTGATGGTTTTGTTATGGGAGAAGGCGGTGGAGGTCTTATATTTGAAGAGTTGGAACATGCCCTTGCAAGAGGTGCTAAAATTTATGCTGAAGTTGCTGGTGCCGGATTATCAGGCGATGCATTTCACATGACTTCTCCTCACCCAGAAGGATTGGGTGCTCAACTTTGTATGAAAGCTGCCCTTGATGATGCTGGATTAAACATTGAAGACATAGACCATATTAATACTCACGGAACTTCTACACCAGTAGGTGATATAGTTGAACCAAAAGCAATTGTTAGCCTTTTTGGCGAACATGCATATAGTATTAACATTAACTCTACAAAATCAATGACTGGTCATTTACTTGGTGGTGCAGGTGCTGTTGAATCTATTTCAACATTGTTATCGGTTAAAAACGATATTGTTCCTCCAACTATTAATCACTTTAGCCTAGATCCTGAAATTGACAGCAAACTCAATTTCACTTTTAATAAAGCTCAGGAACGTGAAGTAGCATATGGTTTAACTAACACATTTGGGTTTGGTGGACATAATGCATCACTTATATTTAAGAAGTTTGTAAAATAAAACTTCCCGATTTGCTCATAAGCAATAAACTACGGTATTTATTTTCTTCTGATAAAAAACTTTATCAGTCAGTTAAGAATATATTTGGTTATTATCCAGGTAATATCCATTTATATAAACTAGCACTTCGTCATAAATCTGCTACTACTAGAATAGTTAATGGTGTTCGGTTAAATAACGAAAGACTTGAATATCTTGGTGATGCAATATTAAGTGCAATTATTGCCGATTATCTTTTCAAATCATTTCCGTATGAAAACGAAGGCTTTTTAACTGAAATGCGATCGAAAATCGTAAGCCGTGTATCGCTTAATAAACTTTCGTTGAAACTTGGTTTGCAGCATTTAATCAGATCTGGGTCCGATTCTTCAGCCAAAGCTAAATCAGCAGGAGGTGATGCCTTCGAAGCTCTTATTGGTGCTTTATATCTGGATAAGGGGTATAATTTTACAAGCAAAATTCTAATACATCGCATCATAAATATCCATTTCGACATTGAGCAACTAATTGAATCTGAAATATCCTACAAAAGCAAATTAAACGAGTGGGGTCAAAAGGAAAAACGCAACGTTATTTTCAAAGTTGAGGATGAAATTGGTGAAAAGCATAAAAAACAATACTTGGTTGCTGTTAAAATAGACGATAAAACTATTTCCCGTTCTCAAGATTACTCAATAAAAGGTGCCGAAAACCTTGCTGCTGAAAAAGCATGGACGAAACTGGAAGAAGAGAATTAGTAGTTATCCACTTTTATCTTTCCCGATTCATTGGTAAATCAATACCAAACCCTTGCTTTCTATCCTCACGTTTAAGCATAAATGCAAAAAACACACCCATTAAACCTAGTATGGCAAACATAATAATAGTTGGTGTATAATTTAGGGTTATTGGATTGCCGGGATTCGTGGCATCCAATATTGCACCAGCAGCAATTGGAATTGTAAATAATCCAATATTTTGAATTGAATACATTAAGCCATATGCTGTTCCCATCTGTTTATAATCAACAAGTTTAACCATGGATGGCCACATAGCTGCAGGGACAAGTGAAAAAGCAATTCCTAACATAACCATAAGGAAGTATGGATTAATATAAGTAAAAGCAAAACTTATATGAACCATAACCAATACCAAGGCACCAAATATCATTGCCGTTGCAGCTCGTCCATATCTGTCGATTATGAAACCAAAAAAAGGTGTAAAAAACATTGTCCCCAAAGGAAGATATGAGGCAATTTTACCACTTTCCACATAACTTACTCCAAATTTATGATACAAGAAATCAGGGGCGAAGGCATTAAATGGAAATACAGCCGAATAAAAGGTAACGCACAGTAAGGCTATATAAATAAAGGTTTTGTTACTTAGTATCAATGTAATATCAGACAATTTAAACTCATCTTTTTTTGTTCTCACTTCTTTTTCAGCCATTTGAGAATTAAGTTTTGTGTCGAATACTATATAAACTACCATGGCTAGCAATCCAATGCCTACTAATACAGCCGATAACCATATCGCATTACTTAAACCCTCTCCTTCTCCTGCCACTATTGGTGATAATCGAAGTGCTGCAAATGTTCCCAGGCGACCAAAACCCACCTTTAAACCAAACGCCAGTGCAAGATCCTTTCCCCTAAACCATTTAACGAGTGCTTTGCTAATAACAACAATACTTGTTTCAGCTCCAAGCCCATAGAAAAATCTACCCACCAACATCATTTTCAACTGAGGTGTATAGTCGGGCCAAAACGATTGCATAAACCCATAACTAAATCCACCATTAGTGTAAGATTCAGATGCACCATATGCCGTTATAAAAGCACCAAGGGCCATAAAAAAAACGAAAATAAATCCTGTACGACGGATACCCAGCTTGTCGAGAACAATCCCTCCAATTACGGCCATTAACAAAAAGGTATTTGGTATTGAATAAAATGCGACAAACAGGCCATATTGGGTATTTGTAAATCCGAATTCCTTCGACATCAAATCCTTGAGCGTTGAAAAGGCATCGTAAAAATAATAGTTTACAGACAGGATAAATCCTACCAGCAATAATATTCCCCAACGCGCAATTGCGTAATCATTTAAGGCTTTTTTAATTTGATCCATCCTTCGCTAGTTAAAAGGCAGTAAAAATACTATTCTATTGAGACATAATGAGAACTATTTATCCTGCTGAATAGAAAATGTAAATATTAATTACATAAACTTATTTTTCAAAACTTAAAAATATTATTACTTTTACGAGATACATGGTAATTACCATATTATCATTCATTTAATTTGATATGAAAAACCAAGACATTGATAGTGCCGATAACCGACAGTTGTTAGTTTGGGTAAGTTTCTCAGTATTTATTATTTCCATGTTGAGCATTTTAGTTAACTATCAAATTGAAATTGACACGCCCCTAATGCACATATCATACACTGCTTTAATCATTTACTTAATATTGTCCATTCTAATAAAAAGAGGGCTTAACCTGATTATTTCACAACATTTAATTATTATCATATCGCTAATATTTACAAATTTACTTTGGTTCTATGAATATGGACATCACGGCCCGGTATTATTTATTTTTGTGTTAATATTTGCGCTTTCCATTTTCATTTGGCAGGGTAAAAAGCTAATAATAAGTACAATTATACTTTTAATAAACCTTAGCGTTTGCTTTTACATTGAATTCACTTATCGAGATTTAATAGTAGATTATCAGGATAAAACAACTAAAATTATTGATGTTTATTCCAGTATCTTTATGCTACTTATAATATTCTACGCTCTAATGATGGCAGTAAAGAAAAGCTACTCCAGAGAATATGAAAAAGCGTTACAATCTGACAAGTTAAAATCTTCATTTCTTGAAAACATAAACCACGAAGTTAGAACCCCTTTAAATGCTATTGTTGGGTTTAGTAGCCTACTTAATGAAGATGATATAACTCCTGAACAACGTAAAGATTACAGTACACTAATAATGGAAAGTAATGATGCTCTTCTCCGAATTATTGACGACATACTTCTTGTATCAACTTTAGAAAGCAATGATGCAACTATAAATGTACGATATTGCAATCTTGATGATGTGATTAACGGACTCCATAAAACATTCAGTGAAGCACTCGTAAAAATTAAAAAGCATAATAGTATTGCGCTTTATGTTAGCGAACCAAATGTTAGCGCTATTATTGAAACCGACAAAATACGAATTCAGCAAGTGTTTATCAGATTAATGGATAATGCCATTAAATTTACTGATTCGGGTAAAATAAATTTTGGTTATCGTGTTGAACAGGATACTATTCTTTTTCATATTGCTGATACAGGAACGGGTATAAAAAAGAAATTTCATAGTAAGATATTCGATCGCTTTTACAAAGTTAATGCGGATGAAGAAGAGCTTTTTAAGGGAACAGGAATAGGATTATTTATCACTAAAAAAATTGTTGAGTCGCTAAATGGAGAGATTTGGCTGAGTTCTATATTTGGAAGTGGTACTACCTTTTATTTTTCAATCCCAAAAACTGGTTATAAAGAAAACAATCTAAGTTAACTGGTTTAATTTATCCCTTATTTGACCATAAAACATATTACTGATAAAATAGACTATTGGAGCAGAAAATATTCCCGCGACCACATCAACTGCATAATGAGCTTTAAGATAAACTGTTGCCATTAGTATGAGAACAAACAATGGAACAATAACCCAAAAGAGCCAACGAATATTCTTATAACTTAAATAGAGAAATATCAGCACCATCCCAACATGTGAGCTAGGAAAAGCCCCAGTAGGGTGTTCACCATAATATTGAACAAGTTTAACAGCCTGACTAAATATCCCCGTATAAACAACTTCATTTAGCGGATAAGCATAGTAATACTGCGGTCCAATTACCGGGAATATTATAAAAACTAGATAGTATATGTAAAACGAAGTAACTATCATGAAAATGACTTTCTCAGCCAAATCAGGTCGCAGAATGTAGAATGTTATACCAACTCCGATAGTAAGCAGATAATAGGAGAAATATCCAAAGTGCAATAATTCGCTAAACCAATGTTGAGGAAACCGAGCAGAAAAATCTATGCTTGGCTGGAATCCAAATAATGCATCTTCCCATCCATAAATAATAGAATCAAAATTTGTATTGAAAATAAAATGGTTTAGTTGGGCTGTTTCACTGTAAAAATATGTTAATAATAATATGGGATAAAACAGGTGTATAAACTTAATCACACTAGTTTCACGTTTTGATTCCATGAAAATTATAATCCCAACCTGTATAACTAATACACCCCTAATAAGGATCGGCATAAAAAGTTCTTCCGAAATCCTACCAAAAACAAGCATATAAACAGCAGTAACTACAATATACAGTACGGTAATTATATCTGTAGTACTAACCTTATCAATGTATCTATAGCCAGTCATTTTCTTTATACCACTTAATGGTCTTTTTTATTCCTGATTCAAAATTGTGTTTAGGAGAAAACCCCACTTCATCTACTAATGCCGAATTATCGCACAACCAATTTAACTGCTCTAGTTCATTCAATTTATCCTGATTTAATATTGGTGCCCTTCGAATAATTCTACCACTTACCTCTGTAAAAAATGCAATTATCCTGACAATCCAAATTGGTATTACAATAGAAATTGCTTTACGATTTAAAACGGATTTTACTATTTGATTAACTTTAGTAGCCGAATATACGAATCCATCCGAGATATTATAAACCTTTTTGGATAAGTTATTCCCACACATCTTAATGATAACATCTGTCAAATCATCAACATAAATAAAACTCAGCATTTGGTTTTTCGACCCAATATAAAGCTCAAAACCCAGATTTATTGCCTTAATCATGTTAAAAAAGTTCTTTTCGTATGGCCCATAAACTACTGTTGGGCGTATTATTACCCATGGTAGTTCCTTTTGATCTTTGAGAAATTGTTCAGCTTTTAACTTACTTTTACCATAATGGGTTACAGGATGGGGATCGTCATCTTCCCTTATAGGCTCAAGGGAAAGTGGATTACCTGGACCAATGGCGGCGATACTGCTTATAAAAATGAACTTTGGTGAAATTATTTCAATTTTTTGTAACGCATTTATTAAATTCCTGGTCAGGCTATAATTTACATGGTAATAATCATCAGGGTTAAAGCTCTGGGTAATTCCAGCACAATGAATAACAAAGTCTATAATGCCATGTGTTTCAACAATATTTTTTAAATCTAAATCTAATTTTTTAGGGTCTGATAAACTAAGTGCTGCAATTGGAATATTGCGTTTGTTTAACCAGCTAATATTGCTGCTACTACGTACTGATGCCACAACCTTATAACCACGTTCCAAAGCATGTTCAACAAGATGGCGGCCCACAAATCCAGTAGCACCGGTTATAAGTATGGTTTTCACTTAATCTCTTTAAGATTATACTGATAAATCCGGTATTTTTTATAAACCTTGGCTCCCACATTTTGTAAGGCACGATTCATCATAAGATTGTTTTCAAGTATCCAACTACCCTCGGCTTCTACATAACCTAATTTTTTTGCTCCTTCAAAACATTTTGCATATAGACAAGCATCGATTCCTGTTTTTCTGTACTTCTCAATCAATCCAAGAGTTAGTACCCTAACGCTTTTTACCTTTTTCTTAAAACCAATGAGTCGAAAAATATTGAATGGAAGCAGTCTTCCATTTCTTATCTTAATTGTAATTTCATTTACGTTAGGAAGACATGCAACAAAAGCTATGGGCTCACCCTTATCTTCAACAATATAAACCAAATCAGGTGTTGTAACCATTTTTAGCTCTTTCACAAGCTTTTCAAATTCATTTGGAGTCATTGGCACAAAGCCCCAATTTTTCTCCCATGCCTTATTATAAATATGTCGGATTTTGGGGGTTTCGTTCTTAATATCTTTAAAATTCACTTTGCGAATAATAATGTCTCTTGCAGCAAGTCGTTCTTCGATCTTTTTTGCTAACCCCAGCATTTTCTTAGGAACCTCATCCCTAATTAAATGGTAGCAAAGTAGATCCATCTTTTTTGAAAACCCATAACCATCGAACAAATCCTGATAGTAATCTTTGTTATGGATCATCATAATATATGGAGGAGTGTTAAAACCGTCGATTAAAGTTCCACACTGATCATTTGTTGATGGGTTCATTGGGCCATAAACACCATCAACCCCCTTTGTGCGAAGCCATTTTAAAGCACTATTAAATAAAGCATTAGCTACTTCCTGATTATTCGTACATTCGAAAAATCCAAAAAACCCGAAATTTTCATTCCAGTGTTCCACATATTTATCATTGGTAATGGCTGCTATTCTTCCAGCAACTTTTCCCCTTTCATCTAACGCAATAAAATATTCAGCTTCGGCATGTTGAAAAAATGGATTCTTCTTTCTATCCAGGATATCACGCTGTGCAATTCTAAGCTCCGGCACATAATTTCCATCATCTTTGTATAGCTCATAGGGAAACCCTATAAATTGATTTGTCAACCGACGCCCCTCAACAACTTTAATGCTAATCATGCAATGAGTTTAGTTTAAAAGATCAAATATATTCAATTTTAGACATATTTTCCCAAAAGGAGTTTAGGTGTTTGCTTACAATGGTATTTTCGCTGAATCACCTACGGATTTGCTATGCGCCGTTGCCGCATTTTTGTTGATTTTTGAGTTTGAGATTTATTTTTAATTTTTCTACGAAGCCATTGCCGCGGCTATGGCGTATGAGCTGTTGTTGTGTGTAGTAATTTTGTTTTATACCCTCAATTATTTAACCTAAAGCTACATCTAAAACCATCATAGTAGCAAAACCAAGCATTGCTCCAATTGTTGATAAATCAGTCTCATTTCCGGTTTGTGATTCGGGGATTAATTCTTCAACTACTACAAAAATCATTGCACCTGCTGCAAAAGAAAGAGCATATGGTAATAAAGGAGTTATAGTTAGAACTAAATATGCTCCTATTACACCGGCAATGGGTTCAACGATACCTGAAAGTTGGCCATAATTAAACGCCTTTAATCTAGAAAAACCTTCTCTACGCAGAGGAATTGAAACTGCAGCACCTTCTGGAAAGTTTTGTAATCCAATTCCAATAGCCAGAACAATTGCTCCTGCAAGCACACCAACATCAGGATTATGTGCCAAAGCACCAAATGCAACACCAACGGCTAGTCCTTCCGGTATATTATGCAACGTTATTGCAAGCACTAATAATACACTTCTTTGCCAAGATGTTTTAACACCTTCTGCCTTGTCAATTGATAATCCCATGTGCAAATGTGGCAGAGTTTTATCAACTAGAAGTAAGAAAGCTCCTCCTGATAAAAATCCTATTGCAGCTGGCATCCATGGAATAGAGCCATTTTCTTCTGACATCTCAATTGCTGGTTTAAGCAAAGACCAAAAACTTGCAGCAATCATTACCCCGGCTGCAAAACCTAACATAGAGTTCAAAACTTTTTTATTGATTGTTTTAAAAAAGAAGACCATGGAAGAGCCTGCACCCGTGACAAACCATGTAAAAAGTGTTGCTCCTAAAGCCAACAGTATTGGATTATAATTAAGTAGCCATTCTATATTCATATTTTCTTGTTTTATACATTAGTAAATTTCAGTGTTAATATAATATCGATTATTAATTAGTCTAAACTATTTTGGGCGAAACTTGCATTACACATAACTAATCAATAATAGTAACCAGTTCGTAGTTGGCTTTTCTAACCTTAGGTAAGTTAACTAACCAGTCCTTTTCCGTATCCCGGTATCCCAATGGTAGCATCACACAGCTTCGAAGTCCTTTTTCCCTTAAGTCTAAAATTTTATCCAAAGCATCCGGATTAAAACCTTCCATTGGTGTGCTATCCACGCCTTCAAAAGCAGCAGCGGCAATTGACTGAGAAAAAGCAATATAGGCTTGTTTTGCAGCATGATTAAAGTTCACTTCTGCATCTCTTTTAGGATAACTGCTCAATAATATCTGTCGGTAGTTTTCCCATCCCTCATTCGTAGTACCACGAATTTCATTGGTTAGATCAAACATCATATTAATACGTTCTTCAGTATAGGTATCCCAGGCGGCAAACACCAGTAAATGTGAGCAATCGGTAACAACGGATTGATCCCAGGCTATAACTCTGATTTTTTCTTTTATTTCGGGGTTGGTTATTATTATTATTTCGAAGGGTTGTAAACCGCTTGAAGTTGGAGCCAGGGATGCCGCTTCTATAATTATATCTATTTTATCTTGTGGTATCTTTTGCCCGTTCATGGCTTTTGTGGCATAACGCCAATTTAGTTTATCTAATAATTCCATATTAATGTTTGTTTTAGCTATTCTTTTTTAACAAAGGTAATTGGTTTTAATCTATTTCAACACAACTGCATTACTTTTGATATTGCTTGAATAATGATAATTGTAGACTGATAAAAAAACTTCTATTAAATGTAATAATATCTAATTTGTGCCACTAAATAAGAAAAAGGACTATGAGTAGTGATTTTTATATATCATCAATATTGCCCTACTCTGCAATAATAATTAAGATTTGCAGAGCATACACCAATAACCAGGAGGATTTCGAGGATTACTATCAAGAAGTATGTTTGCAAATTTGGAAAAGCAATGATAATTTTCGTGAGCAATCACATTGGTCAACATGGGTATACCGGATATCTTTAAATGTATGTTTGACATTACTGAAGAAGAAGAAAAACAATCGTCAACTTTTTGCTTCCGATTACTTGCCGCCAGAATTAACAGAAGATAGTAAAGCATTTGCCGACGAATCACTTAACCAACTTTATGATGCCATTAGGCAATTATCGGAAATCGACAGAGGAATAATTTTACTTTATCTGGAGGAAAAGTCGTACAAGGAAATGGCTGATATTATTGGTATTTCATTTTTTATATTATTAAATATAATCGTAGTTGTTAATAAAAAGTTATTGACGGATTAGAGAAAATCGATAACAGCTCAAGTAGCTATGAATACATAAAATCATTTGATAATTGGATGAAGGAACAATTTTCTGTCAATAGAAAAATGGCTCGGTATTATTATCGGTTATTTTTTCTCTCGATGGTTGTTAGCTTCTGGGTTTCAGGTGATGGGCAGACTCTAATGAGTAGGATATTAGGACATCCTCACGAAATTTATTTGATTGTCGGAATACCAATATTTTGGGTTCTGGGGACATTATTTATTACAGGCCTATTAGTTATTTTCGGAGGACGAATCTACAAATTTGACGTGAGTATAATATACGGGCGTGTATTTAAAAAGCTTGAAGAAATACTTGCAGATATGGAGGAACTTAGGGCTTGATTTATAATCGGTTATTAATAACTCATATGGGATTTTCATTTTATTATGAAGATTTCTTATCATTTTAAGAGTCAACTTTCTTTTACGGTTGAAGATTTCAGAAACTCTACTCTTATAACCAATAATTTCAGCAAGCTCTTTTTTAGTCATATCCATTTGTTCCATTCTAAATTTAATAGCCTCAATTGGGTCGGGAGCTTCAATGGGATAATGTTCATCCTCATATTTTTCAATTAAAACAGATAATAAATCCGCCTCATCTCCTTCGCTGGAGTCTATAGGAGCATGAAATACTTCATCAAGTCTTTGTAAAGCTTTTTTATAATCTTCTTCCGTTTTTATAACCTTTATGTCCATGATTTCTATATTTTATTTGCATCAATTTTATCATATTCTGAATGAGTTCCAATAAACCGAATAAACACCCAACTGCGATCGTAATTTATGTCAACAACAAGTCTGTCCTTATTACCACAAATATTGAAAACCACCCTGCCGGCTTTTAGTATACTCGCTTTTGAATACTCTGATTTTACGTCTAATGGACTAGTCCACTTTGCTTTTGATGCTTCCTTATACCAAGTCTTTAGTTGTTGTTCAGAATCATTTGATTTCTCCCAAAATTCTCTAAGTATCTTTTTTGCAACAACTCTCATTCACAATACTTTTTGACAAAGATAAAAATAAATTACCAAAACGGTAACTTTTCGAAATGTTTAAAATGGATTAATATTAGAGCAGCCCTTTATCCTCCAGCGAAATCTTGATTTGGTTATGACCATTCCAGAATTTGGTTTGTATTTCGCCTATTATTTGTTTGTATTCAGGTAGATCTTTAATATTATCCACTAGTGGATCAATATTTAAAAAGATTATTGTCTTGCTGTGAAAATAACTTTAGGTGTTCGATAGCTTTATCAGTATCACCACTATATGAATAATAGGTCGCCAAACTTAGTTGTTGGTAAATAGATTTATCATTTTCAGCATAATTCTTATAGTCTTCCATATATTTTTTGGATTCTTCAATAAGCCCTACTTGTGATAATACAACTGCTATCTTATTATTTTCATATCTGTATATATCCAGGCTAATTCCCTTTAGAGCATACTCCAGATACTTTTCAGTATTAGGGACATAGTTGGTATAAAAGTCTGACAAAATATTTATAACTAAGGCTGAATTAGGATTGTATTCCAATGCCTTTTCAAGATATGGAACTGCCAGTTCATTTTCAGCGCTATGCATGTAGTCGAGTGCTTTAGCAATTAAACTTTGAGGTAATTTAGAATCCAGCAGCAAAGCTTTATCCGCATAATTATTGATTTCAACAGAATACTGTTTTTCGGTTTGATAGGCATCTAAAAAATAGTAGGCGATCGCGACATCTGCATAAGCACGCGCAAATTCATTATCCTCAATTATCGCTTTTTTAAAATATATTATCGACTCCTGTATGCTTTCACTATCTCCTTTATGAAATAATTCAAGACCCGCTAAAAAATAATCATAAGCTACCATATTTTGAGTTGGAACCTGATCGATCCTTATTTCTTCTTCGGGTGTGATTATTACTTTAATTTTATCTGCAATATTTTTTGACCACTTCCTTCAATAAAATAATTAACATTCAGCTCCTTAGCAAGTTCTGGAATTGTTTTCGTGTTATTCCTGTATTTTTCTACGGATGTACGGCTAATAACTTTCAACTCGCCTATCTTTTGAAGGTTGGTGAGAATAGATTCCATTAACCCATTTATTAAATAAACATTGGTTGAATCATTGCTGTCATTTTTAAATGGCAACACGGCAATTGATTTTTCAAGGTTGGCCTTTGGAGATAGCGTAGGTTTAAAAACAATAAATAACACGGTTAATATTACAATCAATAAAAATGCTGAGCCTACGATAATAGATTTCCATTTTTTGGCTGGTTCAACTTTTTCTATTACCTCAGTTTCTTTAGACTCCATTTTTCCAGCTTCACCGGGTGGATATCCAAAATAATCACGGAAGCATTTTATAAAGTATGATGGACTACTAAACCCAACCTGATATGATATTTCGGAAACGCTTGATGAACTATCCTTCAACATTTCCATTGCCTTTTTTAAGCGCACCTGACTGATAAACTGGCTCACCGAAAGATTAGTTGAACTTTTTACTTTACGTAACAAGTTGGAACGACTCATTCCAATTCGGTCAGCAAGCTCACTTACTCCAAACTGTTCGTTGGAAATATTCTCCTCGATAATTTCTGTAATCTTTCTTAAAAAGTTGTTTTCTATTGGTTGAGAAT